>MHYI01000084.1:0-1282 GCA_001828295.1 Planctomycetes bacterium RBG_16_41_13
AATTCCCCGTGGTAATTCTGGGCAATCTGCACGGTGAAGCAAAAAAGGAGAATGAGACCCTGGATTCCGCCGCATTTGACTGGAACACCTCCACCACGGGAATAGTACTTGGCAAAGGCGAACAGCAACTGCGGAATCTTCAGAGCATTATTCTTGAGAATAAAATAAATGACCGTGCGTGGGAAGAAGAAAAGCGGGTCTTGTATGTCGCTATGACAAGGGCGAAGGAACGGTTAATTCTCACCGGTACATTGAAGGATAACGACAAATCTTATATTGGATTAATTATGAAATCTTTATCTGATGCGTATGGCATATCGCTGAAGAATGAACCGGAAACACCTTCCGGCCATGTCCGGAAAATAGTTTTTGGAAATAGCGAGATATTTCTTGAAAATTTCAACTATACCGGCACAAGACGCTTTGTTAGAAAAACCGATGAAAAAACGTGGGATATTGATTGGAATTCATTTGTCCGAATATGGAATGCCCGGAAACAATCAATGCTTGCAGAAATAGAAAAACCATTATTTAATTCTCCTTCTGCTTTAAGTGAAGAAATATCACCCGTGCACTATGAAACTCAGACGTACAACAAACACATTGATTCTGCGGAAATGCAGCAGGAATATGCCGCTGCAATTGGTTCTTTATGCCATCAAATTTTAGAGAAATGGGATTTCCATGGAACATTGCAGGCACTTTATGATTTAGTAACCTCCTCAGTCACATTACATTTCCCCAATACAAGCCTTCACCAAACGATAATTCATTTTATAAAAACAGAAGCTGTTACTATACTTACCGCTTTTTTTCATTCAAAAGCATACAATGAACTAAAGAATGCAAGGATACTTGGACGTGAAATACCAATACTTCTGCATTGGGAGGGGCAAATAATGAGGGGTACAATTGATATTATTTATGAACTTGAAAATCAAATAATTATCGCCGATTATAAAACATACTACACTTCATCGATTGAGGATAACCCTGCTCTTACAAACACCTGCCATGAAGAAAATGCATTCAGTAAGACGGAAGAAATAAACGTAAATGTCCCCTCACCATCATACACGCTTAAATACCTCACCCAAAAAACCATTTATACGGAAGCGGTAAAACGTTGTCTTAAAATTAACAATCCTGCATTTAAAATCATTTTCCTGCGAAACGGCACATCTGTATTCATTTGACGCTTCAAAAGGACACGGGTTTTGTAGCTTCTCAATAAGTTGTGATAGTTGTGGTTGGTAGAAGGAAGAAGAAGGGGAAATTCATT
>MHYI01000084.1:1319-1511 GCA_001828295.1 Planctomycetes bacterium RBG_16_41_13
GTGCGGAGATACCGTAAAATACCCCGGCGTTAGCCATCACTTTCAGCTATGCCGTAACCCTGACAGGGTTTTCAAGCCCTGTCAGGATTAAACCAGCAATTCCTTATTCAGTAAAACGCATTTGGTTAACGTTACTTTTGCGCTCGTTCCAAAACTCCTGTTTGGGAACGTAATTGCACTGGAAACTACATT
>MHYI01000084.1:1553-4651 GCA_001828295.1 Planctomycetes bacterium RBG_16_41_13
TTACGCTGAATAGTTACTATTTATTTCTTCTTTTTTGCACTTGGTTTTGCACTTGGTTTTACAGTTGCCTTTGATTGTGTTTTCGGTTGTGGTTGTGGTTGTGGTTGTGGTTGTGGTTTTACCGCTTTTTTTGTAACGGATGTTCCTGTTTTTTTCTTTTCTTTCGCTAACGGCGCAGGATTACAGAGTTGGTCCCGTTTGGAAGCAATGCGTCCGCAGGAATTACATACATATTTAAGTGTCACAAGTTTAGGCGCACACACATGGCGCGGGTCGCTGGTTAACGTACCGCAATAATAACATGCTATCGCCCTTTGCATCTCGATCGGTTTACATAAATGCCCTTTGTTCGTTGTCGTCATACCACACGTTTCACACGTATAAACAGCCATAATTCTCCTCCTATATCTGACCTTTTTTCGATCTATAATAAGTTAAAAGATATTGATACATTTCATCCTCTGTCGCAAATACTTTTTTCAAATAAGAAACAGCCTCTTCAATATTTCCCTTCTCTAAAAAAATTAACCCGATATTTCCATAAGCAGCAGTTACATTTTCATCAAATAAAATAGCTTTTTTATATTCTTTTATCGCTTCATCATACTCTCCTTTCCGATAGTAAACAGTCCCTATATTATTACGCAAAACGGCATTTTCAAGGTCTTCCGCAATCAGCGCCTTATACTCATTTATTGCTTCTTTGTAGTTGCCGTTATTTTTATATGCCAATGCAAGTGCAGTACGTATTTGTTTATTTGATGGATATTCATTCATTGCATCTCTGTACGTTAAAATCGCCTTGTCATATTCCATTATACCCATAAATCTATTGCCCCGCATTAACAGGCGTGTTTCATGCGGTGTTATCGTCCCCCAACACCACACAAACGTCAACAATAGCATCAAACTCAATACCAGAAAACTTCTCTTTTGCGGAATAATTTCTGCTATTGTTATACGCTTCTTATCAACTATTTTTATTATCATCACGACAATACATAATCCCCATACAGCGCCAAGCAATGTTTGGAAACTGCCAAGATATTTTTGTGTGTAAAATGCCGTAATTATTCCGCAAAAAACAAGAATCAACTCAACATATATATTATAATTGCCCGATTCAGGAATCAACCATCTGAACTTACGGGTCAAAGACAAGGCGCTCATGCCGGATTTATACCCTAACGTCCCATTTTTACATGCATCCTTACAGGAAAGGCAGCGTATACAATTTGCATTGACAACCGCGCCATGTTTTGCAATCTCTTCGTGTACCGTTATTCCCATAATACAATTTTTAGTACAATTCATACATCCGGTACATGCCCTGATTTTTCTTATTCGCCAAAAACTAATATTCTCAAACAGTGCAAGCAGCGGAGCCCAGGGACACACGTATCGGCAGAATGCCCTTGACCCCATAAGATAAATGAAGAGAAATGCGTCAAATAAGAGAAAGGATGCAATAATAGCAGGGCTTCGGGGGAGGTCTGCCGTCATAACCTGCGTATCACTGATATTAATATGAAACTGCGGCATGCCATAAATATACCAGAATTCGAAAATGGCGGTTATCGTCTTCAGGAGAAATACATACTGTATGATATTTGCCCTGGAATGGATAACAGCAGGATTTATTCCGCATTTATTAAGCGCCCGTAAAGCAAGTTCCTGGAAAAAAGCAAAGTGGCATCCCCATCCGCAGAATACCCTTCCAAAAAACACTGTTATGAATACAACAATAATAAAAAAAGCGGCGGCGGAATTCAGCAGACCAAAACCCAAAAGGGTGACAATACCATTCAGGCTAAAGGTCCCTACCTTCTGAAATCCATATTTATACCACAGCAGAATATGGACTATTATGAATACATTTATTGAAAATAGTACAATTAACCTTTTTTTATTGATATTCATAACATGATAAAATCAACCAAACGAATAATACCTTTTGAAGATTGCTATTTTTAGGAGTGAGGATTAGAGGCTTGCCGCATGGCGTAGATTTGAAACATTCGGGGGAGGCAACTGTAAAGAGGCCTTTGAACTTTATCATCAAAGGCCTCTTTGTTGGTTCACTTCTTAATATACCCCCAAGGGGATTTGAACCCCTGTCTCCAGGCTGAGAACCTGGCATCCTGGGCCTCTAGACGATGGGGGCGCTTCAGGTCAAATATCGTTGTTAAATAATCTATCTGAAAACGAATAGTTAGTAAAAGTACAACATTTATTTTCTTATGTCAACAAAATTCATCCTGTTGCCTGAAATTCCTTTTTCTGATTCACAAAGAAACCCTTCTCCCCGATTTTGTTATGGCAGTTTTTCCAAAATCGGGCATCTTTCCTAATGCATTTGCGTTAAAAACAGGTCCGTCAATACATATGCGCTGCCCACTACAGTCGCATTGGCCGCAAATGCCAAACCCACATTTAATATATCTTTCAATTGATACTTCACAATCAATATGGCGTTCATTGCATAATTCAAATATTTTGTACAACATTTTTTCAGGACCGCATGCATATATCTTTTGATAATTATGTTGCCCTGTTAATTCTCTCAACAAATCAACCGTTGTTCCTCTGTAACCAAAAGAGCCATCATCAGTACATAATTTCATATCTTTGAAACGATGTTGAAAAAGCAATTCCGGCATAGTCCTTGCCCCCTGAACGATTGTCGTATTTTTCTGCATATCCGCTAAACATGCAATAGAAGCCATTCCAATACCACCGCCGACAATACACGTAGCTGCATTGTTTTCAGGCAAGCCATATCCCATGCCATACGGTCCCCTGATACCTATTTGATCTCCCTTTTTCTTTGTATGCAAGGTTTTTGTAAATTCACCCCTTTTTAAAACAGTTATCCCGGCAACATTTCCATCAATATAGGAAATAGTAAATGGTTTCTCATCATTTAGCGGAATCCAAACCATAATAAACTGCCCCGGGTCATACTGTCCGGCATACTCAAAGAAAAACGTTTTTACGTTTGGTGTCTCATCTATGATATCGCATATTTTTACCATTTTTGGCTGTTCAATCATGGGCAATACCTACAAGATCATTAATAGTGTTATACCCGTTTTCAA
>MHYI01000084.1:4719-6885 GCA_001828295.1 Planctomycetes bacterium RBG_16_41_13
CCAATACCAACAGCCGAAGCCCCTGCCATCATCATCTCTATCGCATGCCTTCCTGTAGATATGCCCCCTACTCCGATAATTGGAATTTTCACCGCCTGGTAAACGTCATACACACAACGCACAGCAATTGGCCGCAAGGCATCCCCGGTAACGCCCCCGACCTTAAACCCTAACACAGGTTTCTTTGATTCAATATTAATTACCATTCCCGGGCCCATTGAATTCACGGCAGTAATGCCGTTTGCCCCCGCATCCTCTGCTGCTTTTGCAATTGAGGTAATTTCAGGCACATTTGGTGATATTTTCACAAATATAGGCACATTTGTTTTTCGTCTCACCGCAGAGGTTATTTCGTAGGTAGCCTTTGGAGTGCCCTGCCCGGAAAGAAGGCCGAAACCAGGTGTATGAGGACAGGAAAGTGGTATTTCAATAGCGGAAAACCCTGATGCTGACAGCCCCTCTGCAACCTCAATGAAATCATCAGTACAGGTTCCGATAATGCTGGCAATTACAGGGGCGCCAACCTCACTAAGGTCAGAATATTCAATACGCGCGGCCTCAACACCCGGATTCGAATATCCTACGGCATTTAACATTCCCGCCTCGTAGGTAATAACCGTTGGATTATGGTGACCTTCCCTTGATTCCTTGCTTACAGATTTAATCGTTACCGCACCGGCTCCATTCTCTGCCACTCGTTTTAACAATGCCTTTGTGGTCCCCAGTATTCCCGAAGCCAGCACCGTTGGATTCGACAATCGCATATTACACAAATTTATTGATAATGTTACCTCTGTCATTTTACCAGTCACCTTTTAAGGTTGTGATGAATTCTCTTAACTTGCTTACCCGCATCTCAACTTCTGCATAATACCCCATGCCAAAAATGTCTGACAAACCATTATGAGCAACAATAATATCAAGGTTTCTTTCCATAAAATCAGGCAGACCATTAGGGTCATACCCTGCATTATAGGCATAGAACACCCCTTTTGTATCTGCCTCTACCTCAAACGCCCTGAGATGGTTTTCTAACAATAACGCCGCAACCTCACCCTCGTTAGCATTATTTTGCCGGGATAAAACATTCTTAAGTTCCCGGTAAAATTTTGATGCATGCCTCAGTGATAAATGTGCAATTTCATGACCTATAATACAAGCCAACTCATCTTCAGTTTTTGTTAATTGTAATAAGCCGTTTGTAATATAGATATGCCCGCCGGAAGAAGAGAAAGCATTGATAGAATAGGATTGAATTATACTGCAAATGTACGGGAGGGTTTTTCTCTCTGAAACTGCAACAATTGATTGTGTAATATCATTTATTTTTTTATTCAGTTCTGCATCTGTATCAAAATTACATTCACGGCTTAAATATTCATCTACTTTCCTGCCAAGCTCTATCTCTTCTTCCTCGCTCAATCCAGGATTATCACCGTTCAGTTGCCATTCATCATTTGCAAAACAGCATACACCAAAGAAGAAAATAGCCTCTGCTACCGAAAGAATAAAAATGGCAAAAAAGATTCTTTTCCATTCCATCGTATCATCTTATCGTAATTATTGTATGAGATTATCTGCGGGTTCGGATTTGGAACCTGAACCTCATATTTTATGCTGCTGACCTACCCCTGATGATTGTACTCCCGCATGACTGTTACTTATATTATTTCAACGATTCCAAAAACTTTTCGTTAAAAGAATTGTTAAATAGTTTGTTCTGCATTTTACGTGCGACCTCATACCAATCATCTATTAACATATCTTTTACTGCGCCTCTCAGTGTACACTGAAAACTTATTACCTGTTTATTTTCCTTTGTTGTAGCGGTATTTATCGAGACTATGGCATATCCGCCTATTTTTTCTACAGGCATGGTATATTTACTAAAAATATTATTGGGAGAATATATCCTGCCATTGTCGCTTATTGAGGGCAATATAATTTTCATAATCTTGTTTATCTCAGAAAGATCATCAATATGTTCCTGCCAAAATATTCTATCCTGGTATGTTAATTCGCAGAACTTAACAGGAAATTCTGAATGCAGGTTATTTTGGACAAACGCTGCCAATTGTGCATATCTCTGGTAAATACTGGCAAACCCCGGATAATCCTTCTCTCTTTCTTCATCTTTTTTAATCCAATTGAAGAATATTTTGTTAA
>MHYI01000085.1 GCA_001828295.1 Planctomycetes bacterium RBG_16_41_13
TATTTGCTCGATAAGAAGGAGGACTAAAAATGGACAGTCTAACGTTTAGCTTTTTAATGGTAGGTGTATTTATTCTTTGTGTTGGTTTGTTTGTTTACATTGAAGATCGGATGGGAAAGAGTAAGGGCAAGCACAGCCATTAAATTTGTGACGGTTTTGTGACGAAGGTATAATAAAGAAAATGAAAAACAGAGTCGTTATCACCGGCATAGGCGTTGTATCTCCGATTGGATGCGGCAAGGAGGCGTTTTGGAACGGCCTTGTTGAGGGAAGGCAGGGCATAGCGCCGATGGTGTCCCTTGACCTCTCCCCCTACAAATGCAAACTCGGCGGCGAGGTGAGAGACCTTAAGCCCGAAGTATACCTGGGGAGCAAGGGACTCAAGTACCTGAACAAGGGAACCCGGTTTCTCGGCTCGGCCTCAAAGATGGCGCTGGACGACGCAAAACTGCCGCTGGACGGGTCGTTTGGCGACCGGATGGGCGTTGTCGTCGGATCGTCCCTGGGGAATTTCTCTGAGACAACGGACTACTTTTACGAAATCATCAAAACCAGCCCATCCGAACTCTCGCCCATGATCAGCTACGACGTCGCGCTGAACTCTTCCATCAACTATGTCTCCGTCACCTTTAAAATCAAGGACGTTGCGCGCACCATTTCGTCCGGCTTTACGTCGAGCGCCGACGCCGTTGGGGACGCATTCAAGATGGTGCAGCGCGGCATGACAAAAATAATCGTCACCGGCGGTGTAGAGCAAATCTCCATAGACCTGTACCTGATATTTTACCTGCGCGGCCTGCTATCGGGCGTTGACGGCGCAAAGGAGGCGTGTATGCCCTTCGATAGCGCCCGGAACGGCTTCGTTATGGCCGAAGGCAGCTACATCGTCATCCTGGAAGAACTCCAGCACGCCCTCGACCGCGGCGCGCCTATTTACGCCGAGATAAAGGGGTTCGGCAGCTCCTTCGTGGGCGGCAAGCAACACCCGCCGGAAGTGCGGGTAGCCCGCGTAGAAAAGGCCATGCGCGCAGCCGTGGAAGACGCCGGAATAAAGAACGAAGACGTCCAGTTAATAAGCGCAAACGCAAACGGGTGCAAGCTGCAAGACGCAGTAGAGGCAAAGGCCATCCAGTCCCTCTTCGGGGCAAACGGCGGCGGCATCCCCGTTTCCGCAATCAAATCGAACCTGGGCGAGTCGTACGGCGCCGCCGGTACCGCACAAATCATTTCCACCCTCATGTCAATCAACACCGGCCAAATACCGCACATCATCAACCACAGCAACAGCGACCCTGAAATCAACCTAAACCTTATCCTCGAAAAACCCATAAAAAAAGACGTCCGGCACGCAATGATCAACAACATGGATTATGATGGGAACAATGCTTGTTTGGTGGTGAGTAAGTTCTGTAAGTAATCTGGTGCTTCGCGAACTTGACTGGAGAGAGTAATGGTACTCGACAGATTATTAAATGGCACAAGCGAATAGTTTTTATCATTTACGACGATTTAAAGAAAATTCATGAATTCAGACCTGACCTTTATTACCAACGAAGAAAATAGAAGCCTGTTAGAAAGATTTAGGGTACTTATTAAAGATACCCGATTCTTTGATGTGCTTGTCGGTTATTTCTATACCAGTGGTTTTTATGCCCTCTATAAATCCCTCGAAAACACTGAGAATATTAGAATATTGGTCGGCATTAATACAAACAAAAAAACCATAGAACTCATTCAAAAAACAAAAGCCGAACAATTCACAACCCTTCAATTTTCACATGCAGAGGTAAAAGAGCAAATTGAGAACTCTATTACAAAAGAAATTGAAGAAGCTGAGGATAGCCCTACTGTTGAAGAAGGCATCCTAAAGTTTATTGAATGGCTTAAAAGCGGAAAATTAGAAATCAGGACATATCCAACAGAAAACATTCACGCAAAGGTTTACATTATGACCTTTGTTGAAGGTGACAGGGATATAGGGCGGGTCATTACAGGGTCAAGCAACTTCACTCAATCAGGCCTCATTGATAACTTTGAGTTTAATGTCGAATTAAAAAACAGGGCTGATTATGAATTTGCATTACAGAAATTTAATGAATTATGGAAAGATGCAGTTGATGTAAAGGAACGATATATTGATACGATTCAAATAAAAACCTGGCTGAACAATACCATTACCCCTTATGAATTGTACCTAAAATTTTTATATGAATATTTCAAAGATGAACTCAATCAGGCAGGTGAAGTATTTTTGAACTATCTTCCTCTAGAATTCAAAAAACTGGCATATCAGGAGCAGGCCGTTTTAAATGCTAAAAAGATCCTTCTGGAATACGGCGGCGTTTTTATCTCTGATGTTGTAGGGTTAGGCAAGACATACATATCAGCAATGCTGGCAGGGCAACTTGACGGCAGAACACTTGTTATTGCCCCACCTGTATTGCTTGAAAGATCAAACCCCGGCTCCTGGACTAATGTGTTTTCCGATTTCAAGGTGCCAGCCGACTTTGAATCGCTCGGCAAATTGGATGACCTTATTAACAGAGGGACAGAGAAATACACCAATATTATTGTTGATGAGGCACACCGTTTTAGAACGGAAACAACGATTACTTATGAGAAATTGGCGGAAATCTGTCGTGGGAAAAGGGTTGTTCTTGTAACGGCGACCCCCTATAACAACGCGCCAAAAGATATTCTAAGTCTTTTAAAACTATTTCAGAAAGCCAGAAAAAGCACTATCCCAAATCTGCCTGATATGGAAGGCTTTTTTAATAACCTGGATAAAAAGTTGAAAAAACTGGACAGGCAGAAAGATTATGTCAAATACATAAGTACTGTGAAAGAAAATGCGCGGGAACTCCGCGAAAAAGTCCTCAAATATTTAATGGTTCGCCGTACCAGAAAAGAAATTGAAAAGTATTTTGGTGAAGACATAAAGAGCCAAGACCTCAAATTCCCTGACGTTGAAAAGCCAGTCCCTCTTTTTTATGAACTCAATGATACGGAGGATGAAGTCTTCAACAAAACCATAGAGATGATAGCGCGAAAATTCAAATACGCCCGTTATATGCCCATGATTTATTATGAAGGTAAAGTTGATCAGCTTGAAAAGCAGTCCCAGCGAAACATGGGCAAATTTATGAAAATCTTGCTGGTAAAGCGTCTTGAAAGCAGTTTTTTTGCATTTAAAAATTCGGTGGATAGATTCCTGCGTTCTTACGAGATGTTTATAAAAGAGCTTGATAACGGAAATGTTTATGTAAGTAAAAAGCATTCTCGTAAAGTATTTGAACTGCTGGAGAGTGATGACGATGAAGCCGTCCAGCGATTAATAGATGAGCGCAAGGCTGAAAGATATGCAAGCACTGAATTTAGAGAAGCCTTAAGAAATGATTTACAGCATGACTATGACATTCTCCTTGAGATTAAAAAACTATGGCATCATATTGACCGCGACCCAAAGCTTTTAAAATTTTTGGCGGAATTGTCTAAAAATCCGGTTTTAAAAGCAAATCATCTGATTATCTTTACAGAATCAAAGGAAACCGCAAACTATCTGTTCAAAAACATAAATCAACAATACCCGGGTAAAGTACTCTGTTTTACAGGGGATTCAGGCGAGGCAACGCGCGATATGGTAATTGAGAATTTTGACGCCAGATCACGTCATCCTAAAGAAGATTACCGAATACTGGTCACTACTGAAGTATTAGCTGAAGGCGTTAACCTGCACCGCTCCAATACGGTGATAAATTACGATATCCCTTGGAATCCTACGCGCATGATGCAACGAGTGGGTCGTGTCAACCGCGTGGATACGCAATTTGAAACGATACATACCTTTAATTTCTTTCCCACCAAACAATCGAATGACCAGATAAAACTGAAAGAAGCAGCAGAGGCTAAAATCAACGCCTTTTTAACCCTGCTTGGAGGCGACGCAGAACTTTTGACTGAGGGTGAACCCATTGGCTCGCATGAACTATTTAATCGGCTGATTTCCAAACAATCGATCGAAGGTGAGGAAGGGACAGAGGAAAGCGAATTGAAATATCTCCATATTATTAAAGAGATTCGCGATAAGGCCCCCGATCTTTTCGAAACGATAAAACTCCTCCCCAAAAAGGCGCGCACTGCAAAGCAGTACTGCAAAACCCTGTCAGGGTTAATTACCTATTTTAGACGGGGGAAACTGCAGAAATTTTTCAACGCAAAACATAATAGCATGGCTGAAGAAATGGATTTTCTAACTGCGGCTAAACTGCTGGAGAGCAGTCCTAATGCAACGAAGGAAAAACTTCCCGAACAGTTTTACGACCTCCTGGATAAAAACAAAGAGGCGTTTATTTTGGCAACAACAGAAGAAATGCCTCAGCAAAGTTTCAGAGGCGGACGTGACAGCTCTGCAAATATCCTTAAAATATTGAAGGCCACCATAAGAAACACCCAAAAACTGACAGAAGACCAGGAACTATACCTGAAAAAAGTCCTTACTCAGCTTGAGGAAGGCGGACTGCCCAAACAGACGGCAATGCAAACATTGAAAGCCCTGAATGCGCTTCAGAATGAAATCGTTAATCCATTCAAGGTGCTGGCGGTTCTTCAGACCCATATTCCGAAAAAACTGCTGGAAGAACATTATGCTGAACAAAACCCAGCGGTATCAGGCAAAAGGGAAGTGATTTTGTCTATGTATCTGACGGGGAAATAAATGATGGATACAAAAACGAAAAAGATGCTTAATGCCGGCGAGTCTGAGACCGTTGAATTCAAACTCAGCTTTGACCGGGAAGCAATTGAAACCATTGCAGCCTTTGCCAATACCGGCGGCGGCAAGGTTTTTATTGGCGTATCAGACAAGGGAGTGATAAAAGGAACGGATGTCGGCAAAGAGACAGTCCAAAACTGGATTAATCATGTCAAACAAGACACATCTCATGCAATAATACCAGATGTTGAGACCGTAACAATCAAAGACAAGAATATGGTAATCTTTTCTGTACAGGAATCACCGATAAAGCCGATTGCATGCAAGGGGAGGTATTACAAACGCATCAGGAATGCAAACCACCAGTTATCGGTATCAGAAGTGGTAAATTTACACATCAGGACATTCAACTCAAGCTGGGACTTCCATATTGATGAGCATCACTCCGAAAAAGACATTTCGCTTGATAAGGTTCAGCGCTTCATTGAGTGTACCAATACGAACAGAGAGAATCCTATTCTGGATGATCCGCTGACAGTATTGCAAAAATATGAATTGATGCGCGAAGGCAAAATAACTTACGCCTGCTTTCTCCTTTTTATGGCAGGAGAATCGGGTATCAGCACCATAGAACTCGGCAGGTTTCAGACAGATACCAT
>MHYI01000086.1:0-1884 GCA_001828295.1 Planctomycetes bacterium RBG_16_41_13
CGGTTGTTCGCTGAAGCTGAGAGAGGGAATATACCGGTACTACAGATCTATTGGGAAGAGAAATAAGCGCGCTATATAATATTTCTGGTGTATGAATAGTTTCATCAGATGCCTTAACGATAAGGTCGATCTTTTTTTGCCCTTCTTGTTTATAATATCCGATCTTCCTTCCGTCCATCAGTATGTCAAGGGCAATGCCAAGTTCATTAGTATTCATCCCCGCAGCCATGAGGCGGTCTCTTGATGGCACTATTTTTAACTCGGGAAAAAGGATTTCGAGTGAGGGTATCGGCCTGATCTGGGCGTCAGGAAGTTCTTTCTTTATCATTCCGAACATGGTTCCTGACACTTGTACAATTTGATGAATATCGCTGCCGCTGATATCCACTTCAATGGTACGCCCTTCCCCAATACCTGTTTCAAAAATGCCCGCCTGCATGCTTACACCGTACATCCCGGGAATGGATTGGATTGTTTGCATAAACAAAGGCACTAGTTCTCCGGCGCGTTCTTCATGCATGCATTTTGCGCCAAAAATCATCCTTCTGTCAGCTCCGATATAAAACACATCACTTATTCCGGGGAATCCATTATGATCTTTCTGCATGTAAGGATCAAGCTGATTGGCTATGTGCCTGCCAATGTCCATTCTTTCTTTGTAAGAGAGGCCGGGAGGAGGTACGAGTATACTCATAACAAGATTCCTGTTTCCCTGTGGAAGATACTCCATCTTTGGCAATAAGAGTATTGACGCAATAACGGAAAACGCGGTGAGAATTAAAATAGTAGCTATTCTGGTTTTCCCATCCTTAATTGCGAATGCCACTAACGCCATGATTATTTTCTGAAAAAACGCACCTGCTTTCAGAAGCATACCTGGTCCGGCGAATGATTTTGTTTTCACTTTTAACCTTCGAAACAGTTGTTCCGAAAACATGGGGATCACAAAAACAGAAACAAATAAACTTAATCCTACGGCGCAGGTTACCGCAATTGCAATATCTCTGAAGAGCTGGCCTGCTTCTTCCTGCACAAATACTATGGGGAGAAATACTGCAATTGTTGTGAGCGTAGAGGCGAGTATTGCTCCCCATACTTCTTTCGCACCTTCATACGCGGCAAGAAAAGCGGTCTTCCCCGATTTTCTGTGACGATCAATATTTTCCAGCACCACGATAGCGTTATCAACTAGCATCCCGACCGCAAAAGAAATTCCGGCAAGGCTGATAACATTAAGATTTCTTCCAAATGCTTTCAGGAACAAAAACGTGCCAAAAATACTTATGGGAATAGAAGTGGCGATTATTACGGTGGAAGAAACATTTCTCAGGAAAATCAGCAATACTGCTATTGCGAGTAAGCCGCCAATAAGAATATTATTTTTTACAAGCCGGATTGCCCCGTTAATATAAGGTCTCTGATCGTATACCCATTTCAGATAAACCTTTTCTTCGGCAAGTTTTTCTTTATTCAACCAATCCACTACTTCATAAATGGTATTAGTAAGTTCAAGTACGTTTACGCCCGGTTCCGGTTTTACGCCAATCGCAATGGCTTCTTCGCCATTATGGAGCATTACATTGCTTAGTTTTTCATAACCAAAACTGACTTTTGCCAAATCCGAAAGTACGATTCGCTGCTGGCCATCGGATCTTATTACGATATTTTCAATTTCTTCCGCCGAATTAAATTCCCCAACCGTTCTTATCCGGTAATCTCTTCTCTCAATGCCCATAATACCTGAAGAGATATTCACATTTTCCGCTTTTAAAAGAGAAACAAGTTCCGTTATTGTTACACCGTATGCAGCCATTTTCTGTGGATTGATAATGATATGCATCTCTTTGTCAGTCCCGCCATGAATCGCAAGATCTGCAACCCCCT
>MHYI01000086.1:2069-2294 GCA_001828295.1 Planctomycetes bacterium RBG_16_41_13
GAAACCCGCAACAACGCATCGTCAATTCTCGTTTCAATTGTGAATTTTAGTGTAATTGAACCCATACCGTCGAACGACTCGCTCTCCATTTCTACAAGTCCTGGTATGCCCTTTAAAACCTTTTCCTGTTCTTCGATTATTTCGCGTTCAATGTTGTATGGAGTCGCCCCCACCCACGTAGTAGTAACCGTAATTTCAGGTTCGGCAATGGTGGGACTTAACTGG
>MHYI01000086.1:2403-2623 GCA_001828295.1 Planctomycetes bacterium RBG_16_41_13
TTCCCCTCTCTCTTTACATTTATTCTTTGGCCGTCGCGAAGCCGTTCATTTCCCTTTATTACCACCTCTGTTCCTTCCATAAGGCCAACTCCTTCAATGCCAGCCTTTGTTTCACTGTAGTCCAATACGCGAACCGGCGTCATATATGCTTGTGAATCCTTTATCGCAAAAACCACTGTGTTTCCGAAAAAGTTGATTATTGCATCCCTGTCCACCAGAA
>MHYI01000086.1:2797-2979 GCA_001828295.1 Planctomycetes bacterium RBG_16_41_13
ATGTTTTGTTTCATTAACAGGCATATCTTTTCAGGAACGTTGAGGACTACTTCAACCACATCGGTTTGCGCAATGGTTGCGACGGCAGTGCCTGGTGTAAGCCATTCTCCAACTTCCACATATTTTTTTAATATTACTCCATTAAAGGGTGACCGTATGTTTTTCTTTTGAAGTTCGATGGA
>MHYI01000086.1:3051-3318 GCA_001828295.1 Planctomycetes bacterium RBG_16_41_13
CACCTGTTGAGAAACGACTTCTTCTTGATACAGTTTTTCAACCCTTTGTTTGTTTAATAACGCCAGCTCGATGTCGGATAAAACCTGATCCCTTAACGCCTTTTTCGCTTTAATTTCTTTTCTCAGTAAGTCCGAATTTGTTTTTACAAGCAACTCTCCCTTCTTTACCCTAAAACCTTCTTCAAGGTTTACATAGTCTGCCTTACCATTTACTTCAGCCGCAACATCCGATATATAGGGATAATTTACCGTTCCCACAAATTCAGT
>MHYI01000086.1:3438-3688 GCA_001828295.1 Planctomycetes bacterium RBG_16_41_13
AAAATAACACGTCCGCATAAACATAAGGTATCCTTAAAAAAATAAATTTACGTTTAGTACTTTATCAGTAATTTCTTCGCACACTTCCATTCGTCAGTGCGTGCTTTTTGGCAAAATATTTAATGGTGAAATCCGAAATGCTAAATACGAAATCCGAAACAAATTCTAATGACAAAATGATTTGAAATTCTAAACAAGTGCATCTTTCGTATTTGAAAATTAATATTCAATGCTCAATGCTCAATGTTCA
>MHYI01000086.1:3735-8254 GCA_001828295.1 Planctomycetes bacterium RBG_16_41_13
ATATAATACCTCAAAAAATTATTTCATTGTCCCTGACGCGAAGATATCGACAAATTCCTTTATAATCGCGTCTGAATCATCAATTCTGTATTTTTTCCACATGAGAAATTCCTTTGCATCAAAATAGGAGAACAACATTCCAAGGAAGGCACGTGCTGCAGTTTCAGCATTAAACTCCCGAAGAACCCCTTTCTTTTGCATCGTTGTGAAATAGGAAGCCAGCGTTTTAAAAATTTCATCAATAAACGCATGATACATTTTTAGGATTTTTTGAGGATATCTTTGTATTTCAATATGCATTATTTTTATAATATCTTTTCTCACGGCAAGCGTATCGAGGAATCTTTCCGCAATAACAGTCAATGCTTCCATATAATGCATTTCAGCAACCTCCGGAAGAAGTCCCTGTAAAGCCGGAAGAAACGAATAGGTATTTAAAACTTCTTCAAAAAGTTTCTCTTTTGATATAAAATGCCTGAAAATCGTTACCTCTGCTGTTCCCGCCTCTTTTGCGATCTCTCTCGTAGTTGTGCCAAGATATCCTTTTTTTGAAAAAAGCTTCAATGCCGTTTCCAGAATCTTTTTCCTCGCCGAGTGTGCTTCTTCCTGATGACCGGACATTATATATAACCAGTACTGTCGTTTATTCAAATAAAATGTAACACTTTAGTTTTTTGAAAAAGTAGGGGCGAAGCATTTGCCCGTTTGGGTATGAACGTATTTATGCCAATTTCCAGCAAATGCTTCGCCCCTACATTGCGATTATTGGAATTTTTCAAAAAACTAAAGTGTTACAATAAAATTGATTTGCAACTGTAAGCATACGCTTACATCCGTATTATAATTTGAATATATGCTTTTTCAATATTTAAAACAGGAACAAAATGACAAAGAGGGACACTTCCCTTATTTTCCCACCGAATCAAGCAAGAAATATGGGAAGTGTCCCCTAATTAATTAAGGTTAGGCCTGAAAGGCTGTCAGTATATAGCAGGGGGTGAAGCCCCCTGTATGGGAATAAAAAATACAAGCCCTGAAGGGGCGAAAGGGTGTTTTGATGTACGATTTACAATGTACAATGTACGATTTAAATCCAAAATTGTACATTGTACATTGTACATTGTAAATCGTACATTCTCATGTCAAGCCCATGTTAAGCATCCTTTTCTATCACCCCTTCGGGGCTGGTTCTATTATTTCTTTAACCAGGGGCTTCACCCCTGGCTATATGCTTTCTGCCCTTCAGGCCTGTTGTATTTCGGTAGTTTAATATATTACGCTGAATAGTTACTTTAAAACAGAGACAGAGGTTTCCCATTACTTTTTTGCATGAACGATTGTTTTGATTGATAACGATTCAACGAACGATTACAATCATGGCTTACTGTCGATAGAGTACTTGCAACATACTTCATTTATTGTATCAATTTAGTCTTTTGAAAAATTAAAAACGCTTGTTCCCAAGCCGGAGTTTTAGAACGAGGGCGATTCTCAAAACTATCCCCCGCTGGCGGGGGTGTAGGGGGTGGAATTGAGGGGCAGGAATGCAGAATGACTGCTGAGCAGCATGATTTTGCTTTGATGGTTTTTCAAAAAAACGAAAGTGTTACGATTTATTAAATTCCTTTTTTTATAACAACGGTAACAATGTTTGAACGGCTTCATTACATCGACGTTTCCATTATCCTTGCCTATCTTTTCTTTACTTTTCTGATTGGTGTGTATTTTTCCCGCCGCGCATCAAAAAACATGGACGAGTTTTTTGTATCAGGGCGATGTTTGCCATGGTGGATTGTGGGCACTTCTATGGTTGCCACAACGTTTGCGGCAGATACGCCCCTTGCTGTTTCCGGTCTTGTTGCAAAAGGCGGTATCTGGAAGAACTGGATTTGGTGGAACTGGGGGGTAGGCGGTATTTTTGCGGTATTTCTCTTTGCACGTCTCTGGAACAGGGCTGGCATTACCACGGATGCAGAGCTGGTCGAGCTGCGTTACGACGGCATGGCTGCCGCATGTCTCCGGATTTACCGTGCAGTATGGTTTGGCCTTTTTCAGAATGTGCTGATAATTGCATGGGTTATGAAGGCAATGTCCAAGATCATTGTCACCATCATGGGGTGGGACCAGACTACTATAATACTTGGGCTGAATGCCGAGGTATTTGCCGTTTTGGTGCTTTTCATGATTACGGTTATTTACACGACAATGTCAGGGCTTTGGGGGGTTGTCGCTACTGATGTAGTACAGTTTATCATCGCAATGACAGGATCAATTTATCTTGCAGTTGCTTCAGTTCTAAAACTTGGCGGAATGGCTGAAATACAACGCAAACTGGCAGAAGGGCACTTTGACGTCGATTCTGTCCTGAGAATCATTCCAAAGGTTACGCCGCTTAACCATGCCACACCGTTTACGGAATTCCTGGCGCTTGTTTTAATCGTGTGGGTGGTTATGTACAATGTGGACGGGGGAGGTTATATTGCGCAACGATTGTTTGCCGCAAAAGACGAACGGCATTCCATGTTTGCTTATTTATGGTTTAACACTGCCATGATATGCCTGCGTCCCTGGCCATGGATTGTTGTCGGACTCTGCGGCATGGCATATTTCGGGAAGATTGATGACGTGGAAACATACTATCCGCTTATGATGAAAGAGGCGCTGCCTGTAGGGATGTTCGGTGTTATGATCGCTGCATTTTTCGCGGCGTTTATGTCAACTATCGACACGCAGTTAAACTGGGGCGCCTCTGTCATTGTTAATGATTGTTATAAGCGTTTTTTTAGAAAAACATCAGGCGATAAAGAATATGTGCTGATAGCAAGAATTGTTATTGTATGCCTTGCCTTTCTTGGTGCGTTTTTTTCATTTGCGGTGAAGGATATTTCTCAGGTATGGATTATTGTATTTTCTGTCACAGCGGGAATTGGTTCTGTTTATATATTGCGCTGGTATTGGTGGCGGGTAAATGCATGGTCGGAAATTTCGGCGTTTTCCCTTGCGCTTGCCGGCACATTTGTCTTTAAAGGCATTCCGTTTTCAAATCGGCTCTCTTTTTTAAAAGATACCCTCTGGGGGAAAGGATTGTCCGGTTTTTATCCGGAACAACCACTGTTTCAGTTTCCCTATTCAATTGCAGTATCAATGGTTGTTGTTATTCCCGCATGGATAGCAATTACATTCATTACCCGTCCGGTATCCCAAAACCATCTAATCGCCTTTTATAAAAAGGTGTATCCCGGGGGGCCTGGTTGGAAGGCAATTGCGCAAAAAGTCCCCGGCTATGAAGATCAAGGGATTAAACCGGTAACTTTCCTTCATATTCTATTGGGAATTATCGTGGTAAATTGCATCCTGATAGGAACGGGAAAGGTTATATTGGGCGCTGCAGTATCGGGAATAATCTTATTGTCTGTTGCAATTTGTTCGGGAACCGCATTGTTTTTTTCCCTGAAAAAACAGGAAAAACGCCCGCGGTAAGCTGCAAATCAATGTCATTAAGTTAAGGAAAAGCGTGTAGCGCCCATATATCTTCCAATGGTGGCACAGGCATTTTGCCTGTGGTTTCGCACAGGCAAAATGCCTGTGCCACCATAAGAATTTTTAAAAATTGCTTAACTTAATGACATTGAGCTGCAAATTGAATCATTGCCGCAAAACTATTTTCAGAGCAGAAGAGCGCTGAAAAAACCAATCAACGCCCCAAATACCCCACCCCAAACAACAAGCCAGCCCAGGTGACTGCGTATCATTTCCTCAATAATTTTCTTTACATGCTGCGGCGATAATTCATTGAGTCTCGCATTCACCATAGTATCAATCTTCGACCGAAAGGAGTCGAAATCCGTTTCCTTTTGCAATACCGAAGCTATGTCAATGTTTGTGATGATATCAGTCACCTGTTTTTCCATTTCGGCTTTAAATGGTTCTCTCAGCGGTTCAAGGGCATTTTTCCCCCCAAACATATCCAGCATACCGCCAAAGGTCGATTTTTTCACGGTGGAAACCAGACCGGCAAATACTTTGTCAAAATCTATCTGATCCATTACAAGTTCCGGCTTAATGGTGTGAGGAAGCGTTTCCTGTGTGACTTTGGCAAAGTTTTCTTCTGTGAAAAAATTCTCCATAATCAATGAACGAATGCCTTCCTTAAATTGTTCAAACCTGAGCGTAATTATTCCCGAACCGTACAGGCCGGGTATTTTTTCGAATAACATGTGAATGGCTACCCAGTTTGTCAATGCTCCGGACAAGGCAAAGAGACTTGCATGCACTATCGCTGTCTTTCCAAAAAAAGATGGATAAAAATAAGAAACAATAAAGACAATGCCGGCGATAAGATTTGTAAGTAAACTTTTATTCATGAAAGATATCCTCACTGAAATTTTTGATAATAAGGCATAGATAACAACGCTTAAAGCTACCGGATTCCCCTCTTCCCCAAGGAAATAATATTGTACTATTGTTCTGTATTATCTGGCAATACGTAATAATATATATTATATACTCAAGAGGTTCA
>MHYI01000087.1 GCA_001828295.1 Planctomycetes bacterium RBG_16_41_13
ATGAAAGCAAAAGACCACCAGCGCATCCACGATGCATTGCTATGCGTTGCCGATATGCTGAAACCAACAAAAGGCGTTCAGTCGCTTGTGGATGTCGACCCCTATATGATGTTATAGTACGATTCTTGCAAAGATAGAAAAAGGGATATCGCAAGCAGATGAAGGGCAATGTATTTCTCAGGAGGAAGCAAAAGAAAAGATGAAAAAATGGCACAGTCGGCAATCTACAGACGACCGACTGCCGACGGTAGATTGTAGATTGTGGACTTTTATATGCCTGGCTACGCAATGAACATTTAATCTGACAATCTGGACGACATGGTTGTTTTTACTAAAATTTTACTTTAGGCACTTCCTTCTCAGCCTCTGATACTTCAAAATAACTTGCCTCTGTTACACCAACACGTGCGGCAAAGAATCTGCCGAAAAAACTTTTTATATAGGTGTTAAGTTCTTTTACTGAATCATTATAGCGTTTACGCTCTACGGAAATCCGGTTTTCAGAGCCTTCCAGTGTATCCTGTAGCTTAAGAAATGATTCATTTGCCTTGAGATCCGGGTATGCTTCTCTGAATGCAAGCAGGCGGGAAAGAAAACCTTCGATCTGTGTTGCGGCCTTTGCCTTATCCGCAATGGTTCCTGCGCTAAAATATCCCTTGCGGGCCTCCGCAAGTTTTTCAAAAACTTCTCTTTCGTGCGATGCATAACCTTTTACGGTTTCTACCAGATTAGGAATGAGGTCATACCTCCGCTTAAGCTGTGTATCCACTTGTGACCATGAGTTCTTGACGTTTTCATTCAGTTTTACCACCTTATTGTATCCTTTAACATACCAGGAAACAGCAATGATCCCTACAAAAACCAAAATAGCAATGACAGGTAATATCTTTCTCATAACCGCCTTCCAATAATATATTGTAAAGTTAATTTAGTACTGTTTTAGGGACATAGAAGTTTTAATATGCCTGTAATTGTCATTACTTCGCTCAATCCTCAATCCTCAATCCTCAATCTGCAATCTGCAATCTGCCGACTGTAGACTGTAGACTGTAGACTGCCGAGCGCTACGGTATAATAGAAAATCCAAGTCCCTTACCACCTGCCGGAGGCGCCGCCCCCGCCAAACGAACCGCCCATCCCGCCGCCAAAACCTCCGAAACCACCGGAACCCCCCGATCCAAAACCCCTTGGGCCGCCAGAACCGCCCCAATAGTACGGGGAGAACATCATCCTCCGCCGAAGCATGCCGCCGCCAAACAAGAAGGGTAATATGAAAAACATGAATAACAACGACGACAACGGGCTACTGCGCCCTTCTGCTGTCCTGCGTATTTTTGCCATGTCAGGCATGCCGGTTATTTTGACGCCTTTTTCTTCGGCAATTTTATCCACCATCACCAATGCGGCCAGGAAAATGCCTTCGCCAAACTGCCCCTTTTTGAAATTAGGCCCAAAAAATGTCCTCCCGAGTGTACCACAAAAGCTGTCTGGCAATATACCCTCAAGCCCGTATCCTACTTCAAACCTGTATGCCCGGTCATTTTTTGCCACGACGATAAGCGCCCCGTTATCTTTCCCTTCCTGTCCCAATTTCCATTTAGTAGCAAGCTCGATAGCATACATCTCAATAGGTACATTGTCAGTGGTATCCACCGTAAGAACCACCATTTGTGCACCCGTTTTTTGTTCCAGTTCCTGCAAATATCCATTCAACCGGTTTTCTATCTGGGCTTCGATGATATTTGCCCTGTCTTCCACATATCGTTTTGGCACGGGTAAATCTTGTCCGTACGAAACGGCAGAAAAGAAAAAAATAAGCAGGGAAAAACAGCTACATGTATAGAGAGAATGTTTTTTATGCATTTTCCACCTTAAATTCATCAATTTTCCCGGCAAGAGTATCGATTTCATGGTACAATTCTTCAAAAATTTCTTTCAGTTCCTCTGCGGAAGGATTTAAGTCCTTCGCCTTTATCGTAAGCAATCTGGTAAAGGGGTCAATTTTGATATTACAGCAATCCCGTATTGCAGAGAGAATCGCATTTTTTTCTTTAGGGATTTTTTGACCGTACAAAAAGAGGATGCCGCAAAAAATAGGAAAGTAGCCGGAAATGGCGCCTTTGAACAAATCCCTTAGCAACGTCTTATTCCCCATAGCCCTTATAAATCCCTGGCAAATTTGCTGAAGCCTGCTTTTCAACTCGCGCTCGCATTGAAGCCTGATATCTTTTTTCTCAATTGTTATATTTTTCAGAATATCTTCTCCGTAAGCAAGCTGATTGTTGTGCTTCATATCTAAAAACTCTAATGGGAATTCGGCTAAAGACCTTTCGATATAATTTTTTGTCATTACCAGAGGCGCATGTAACTTCTTTTTGCCATATTGCTTCCCCAAAGAAGCAATAAAATCGAAAAAGGAGACCTTGATCTCCTTAACGATAATCAATGTATTAATATCGGAATGTTTTACATCAAAATCCTTTGTTATGGCGCTGCCGGTGAGGTATATAGAAACGATATTTTCTTTGTGATGCGATAGAATATCGAGAAAGAACGATTCTACATTTTTTTTAATTTCAGCAGGTAAATAGGAAAGATTGAGATTTTCCATTGCCTCGTTCCTCCAATAGATGTTCCAGATGTTTTAAATTCACTAACTTCCCCGTTCTTCCAGCTTTTTCCGTAATGCGATATTTTCCTTTTTCGTAGTTTCCAGGTCAAATTGCAGATATTTTATGTTTAATCGCAATGTGTCAAGGGTTTCCTGTAACATCTTAAATGATTTCAGGAGATCTTCACATTTTTCTCCCATTTCACTATACGTGGTTAACCCTCTTGATTCGGCCAGTTGTTTGATTTCTTCCAATAGTTTTAACAACCTGTTCTGAAAAGCTTGATCATCCATGAAGTACGCCTCCGTGTGAATTCACTCGTCGTGTTTAGTGATAAGAGGTATTATTTACGTGCGATTCAGGCTGGCAATGATACATGAGAAAGGGGCTATTATCCTAAAAATATTAACAGGTTGCATGATAAGTCGCACGGTATTAAATGTCAAGCCCTAAGATGGTTAAGGACGGAAAACTGCGGTATTGGCAGTAAAATTTAAATTTGACAATGCCGTTTTTTGCCCATATAATTTCAAGACTTAAGAGAAGAAAAAGGGTTTTCGTTCTGAAATTCTGAAATTTGCCTCAATTTTATTGTGGCAATTTTGTTTTAAGGAGTTATCGTTGGAGTGGGATAAATCAGCAACGTTGTTACTGGAGAAGGTGCCTCCATTCGTACAGAAAAAAGTGCGTGATAGGGTGGAGTCGCTTGCCCGTGAACAGGGAAAAGCACTGATTACCTCTGTTGAAGTTATTGCGGCCAGAGAAGCTTTTGCCTTCAACCAGAATCCCCCTCCTCAAGCAGTAACCAAAAAAACCGAAAGCGACAAACTCTCCGTACTCAGGAGATATCAAAAATATTTTGACGCACAGGGCAACCCTGTCTTATACCAGGTAAAAACCTGCAGGGGCGCGGAGGTCAACTGTCCATTTCTGATTAAAGATTCCGGGTATTTAGCGGATAAGCTCCGCGCGAAGTTAAAGGAATTGCATTTCACTGACAGATTAATAGAAAAAATTGAGGGCAGAATATTGCCTCACCACACCATGAAACTTGCGGTGGCCGGCTGTCCCAACAGTTGCTCTATGCCGCAAATTAAAGATTTTGGAGTTCATGCGGTTGAACCAGTTTTTGTTGACACTGAATGCGAGTGCATTGAATGCATGAAATGCGTGGAAGCCTGCCGCGAAGATGCCATAACGGTGAAGGATGCACAGGTAACCATTGATAAGGAAAAATGTGTAGAATGCGGTATTTGCGCAAAGGTGTGTCCTGTTGGCACGATAAAGGCATCGGAAGTCAAATACCGTGTAATGGTCGGCGGAAAAGTCGGGCGCCATCCCAGGTTTGCCCTGGAGCTGTTCCCGAATACAGATGAATCTACGGTGCTAAAGGCATTGGAAGTGTGCGCGGAAATGATTATTTCAAATAAGGAAGAACACCGGTTTAGAGTACTGGTGGAACAACAGGGAATAGAGGAGATAAAAAACAAGATATGATATTGTGCGATACCGACAGAAAGATTCTTCATCGATTGCAGTCAAATTTGCCTCTGGTATCAAGGCCCTTTGAGGCATTGAGCAAAGAGCTGGGCATTGATGAAGACACGATTATTGAACGAATTAAATACATGATTGACAATAAATTTGTCAGACGCCTCGCCCCGATAATAAACACCCAGGCAATGGGAAGGGAGGCAACGCTCGCGGCAATAAAGGTTCCCGATGAACGGATTGAAGAAGTAAGTGAAATTATCAATGGATATACCGGCGTATCTCACAATTATCTCCGCAAGGGAAAAAACAGGAATATACCATATAATATGTGGTTTACCATGTCCGCCCAAGATGACGAAGAACTGCGCAGCAACCTAAAGGAAATAGAGGAGCGTACGGGGCTGGTTGTAAGAAGCTTGCCTACAACAAAGAAATTCAAGATAGGGGTTAAATTTAAAATTTATTAATACTATGGAAGATAAAAAAGAAGATATAGACCTTAAACTCATAAAATATACCCAGGAAGGCCTGCCGGTTACTAAGACGCCATATAAGGATATCGGCATTGCCATAGGGATATCAGAAGAAGAGGTAATCCAGCGGCTGAAAAATCTTTTGGAAACAGGAAAGATACGGAGGCTTGCGGCGTCAATTGCCCATCGCAAGATAGGCATCAATGCAAATGCCATGTGCGTGTGGAAGGTTCCCGACGAACGGGTGGATGAGGTAGGTAAGATTATGGCAAAATTCGAAGAGGTGACCCACTGTTATGAACGCCCTACGTATTCAGATTGGGAATATAATGTTTTCACCATGATACATGGATATACCGATGAAGAATGTGAAGCCGTAATCGCAGCGATAAAGAAACAGACAGGGTTAAACGATTGTGTTATTTTGTATAGCGAGAAAGAGTTTAAAAAAGTAGGGGTGCGGATATAGCAAATTCCCCTGAATACCCGCCGTGTGCGGTTGTTCATCTCCCCTTTATTTATTCTATTATCCCGTCCTGTATGCGGAACTGAGAATTAAGGCGCGGACGGGAAATGAGTTTTCCCGTGTAGGTAATGGTATCTCCCTGTGAAATATTCATAACTTTCTGATACATCTTCCAATGAAAAACTACAACAACATCTGCCTTTTCTTCGTCACCTTGATGGCTGATTCCAACACGGTTCCAATCTACACGCCCTGCTCCTTTA
>MHYI01000088.1 GCA_001828295.1 Planctomycetes bacterium RBG_16_41_13
TGATTTGAACCGAAAAATTACAAAGAAAAGGATGAAGGTAAAGCTCCTGGCCGAGCGTTTTCATGATCCAGATTTTCTGGAAAAATTTTTGCGGCACGAAATAAGGCATATTCTTGATATGTTAAGCGATGCGTTTTGTTATAAAAGTGAATTTCTGACAGGAAATCCTATGGAACAGTGCATTATAACAGAACGATACAGTACATTTTGGGATATTTATGTAGATAGCCGCATATTGAGGGATGGCAAAGAGACTATTGGTAGTAGAGAAAGCAGATTTGAAGAGTTTTCTGCTCTCTATATGGGGTTTCCTGATGAGGCAAAAGAGGCGATTTTCGACGTGCTGTGGAATGATGAAAATCTCACCCATGGAAGGATATTGGAATTGGCAGATGATGTTAACAAGGTTCTGAGATTGTCTGATAACAAAATCCCTGAAAATCTAAGACAGAAGAAAAAGATACTTTTGCCGGGCGCTCTTTGTCCCTTGTGCCAATTCAGGACATACAAATGGGTAGAAAATCTTGAAGAAGACGGAGAAACGGTTCAAGATATAAGGCAGGACTTTCCCAACTGGTCGCCGGAAGACGGAGCTTGTGACCGATGTGTTGAAATGTATAAATCGAGAAAAGCTATTTCTCATCACAGTATATAACTTTTGTATTACTATCAAATGTTTT
Organism: Planctomycetes bacterium RBG_16_41_13; assembly: GCA_001828295.1. Next base: position 681 of record MHYI01000088.1, read on the forward strand.
TTAGAAAGGAGTAGGAAATTATGAAGCTAACGAGGAGGGCTTTCCTACAGGTAGCCGGTGCAACCGGAGCGACCTTGACGCTTGCAAAGAATGCAATGGCGTTCAGGTTGCTAAAACCTGCAGTCGTGGTAGATAATCCTTTAGATACCTATCCCGACCGAAGATGGGAAAGTGTATACAGAGATCAGTATCAGTATGACCGTACATTTACCTATTGTTGTTCTCCGAATGATACCCACGCATGCAGGATACGGGCATTTGTGAGAAACAATGTAATGATGAGGGTTGAGCAAAACTATGACCACCAAAATTACGCGGATTTGTATGGAAACAAGGCGACAAGAAACTGGAATCCGAGGATGTGTTTAAAGGGGTATACGTTTCATAGGAGGGTTTACGGACCTTACAGGCTTAGATATCCTTTGATCCGAAAAGGATGGAAGCGATGGGCGGATGACGGTTTCCCGGAACTGACCCCTGAGAACAAGGCGAAGTATATGTTTGACAACAGGGGCAATGATGAATTATTAAGGGCATCGTGGGATGAAGCCTTTACCTATGCATCAAAGGGTATCCTCCATATTACAAAAAAATACAGTGGCCCTGAAGGCGCTCAAAAGCTTATTGATCAGGGATATCCAAAGGAGATGGTTGACAGGATGCAGGGTGCCGGTACACGTACATTTAAAGGACGTGGCGGCATGGGTCTCCTTGGGGTAATCGGAAAATATGGAATGTACAGGTTTAATAATTGCCTTGCCATTGTAGACGCACATAATAGGGGCGTTGATCCTGATCAGGCGTTAGGCGGCAGAAACTGGACTAACTATACATGGCATGGCGACCAGGCTCCTGGTCATCCGTTTTCTCACGGCCTGCAGACTTCGGATGTTGATATGAACGATGTTCGGTTTTCAAAGTTGGTGATTCAAACAGGAAAAAACTTAATCGAAAACAAGATGCCGGAAGCACATTGGCTTACAGAGGTTATGGAAAGGGGAGGAAAGATTGTTGTTATTACCCCTGAATATAGCCCTTCATCTCAAAAAGCGGATTACTGGATACCTATTCGGAACAACACGGATACCGCTCTGTTCCTTGGTATTACAAAAATACTTATTGATAACAAATGGTACGATGCCGATTATGTAAAGAAGTTTACCGACTTCCCGTTGCTGGTAAGGACTGATACTTTAAAGAGGGTTTCTCCAAAAGATATCATTCCAAATTACAAGTTGCAGGATATTTCCGAAGGTCCGAGTTACCAAATTCACGGCCTGAAAGATGAACAAAGAGAGATCATCGGGGATTTTGTTGTCTGGGATGCAAAATCAAAAGGTCCAAAAGCTATAACACGGGACGACGTTGGTGAGACGTTGGTTAAAAAAGGTATAGACCCGGCTTTGGAAGGTTCGTTTAAGTTGAAAACCGTCGATGGTAAAGAAATCGAGGTAATGACGCTGCTAGAAATGTATAAGATACATCTCAGGGATTATGATATTGATTCTGTGGTTGACATGACCAATTCTCCTAAAGATCTGATCGAAAGGCTGGCGAAAGACATTGCCACGATAAAACCTGTTGCAATCCATTACGGGGAAGGGGTAAATCACTATTTCCATGCAACGTTGATGAACAGGTCTTACTATTTACCGGTAATGTTAACTGGCAATGTTGGATACTTTGGGTCTGGTTCGCATACGTGGGCAGGAAATTATAAAGCTGCCAATTTTCAGGCTTCTAAATGGAGTGGACCTGGGTTTTATGGGTGGGTAGCGGAAGATGTGTTTAAACCAAATTTAGACCCTTATGCATCTGCGAAAGATTTAAATATCAAAGGGCGTGCCCTGGATGAAGAAGTTGCCTATTGGAATCACAGTGAAAGGCCTTTGATTGTGAATACTCCAAAATATGGACGTAAGGTGTTTACTGGGAAAACGCACATGCCAACGCCAACGAAGATTATGTGGTTTACCAACGTAAATCTTATCAATAATGCGAAGCATGTGTACCAAATGTTGAAGAATGTTAATCCAAACATTGAACAGATTATGTCAACCGACATTGAGATAACAGGTTCGATAGAATACGCTGACTTTGCGTTTCCGGCAAATTCATGGGTAGAATTCCAGGAATTTGAAATCACCACTTCCTGTTCAAATCCTTTTATTCAGATATGGGGAAAAACGGGTATAACCCCTGTGTATGAATCAAAAGACGATGTGAAAATACTTGCGGGTATGGCGTCGAAATTGGGTGAATTGCTAAGAGATAAGAGGTTTGAAGACAATTGGAAATTTGCCATTGAAGGAAGAGCTAGTGTGTATATTAACAGATTGCTCGATGGTAGCACGACTATGAAAGGGTACACATGCGAGGATATATTGAATGGAAAGTATGGAGAGCCGGGTGTTGCGTTATTGTTATACCGGACATATCCGAGACAGCCATTCTGGGAACAGGTACACGAAAGCTTGCCATTTTATACCCCAACGGGAAGGCTACAGGCTTATAATGATGAGCCGGAGGTTATTGAATATGGTGAAAACTTTATTGTCCATCGCGAAGGGCCTGAAGCTACGCCATATTTGCCAAATGCGATCGTAAGTACGAATCCTTATATTCGGCCAGATGACTATGGCATCCCGGAAAATGCTGAACATTGGGACGATAGGACCGTCAGGAATATCAAGAAATCATGGGAAGAGACAAAGAAAACAAAGAATTTCCTGTGGGAAAAAGGGTATCACTTCTACTGCGTGACTCCAAAGTCGAGGCATACGGTGCATTCGCAGTGGGCCGTCACTGATTGGAACTTTATCTGGAACAACAACTTTGGGGACCCCTACAGGATGGATAAGAGAATGCCCGGCGTAGGAGAGCATCAGATACATATTCATCCTCAGGCCGCAAGAGATTTAGGCATTGAGGACGGAGATTATGTTTATGTTGATGCAAACCCTGCCGACAGGCCATATGAAGGATGGAAACCAAACGATGCTTTCTATAAGGTATCAAGGCTTATGTTGAGGGCGAAGTATAATCCGGCGTACCCGTATAACTGCACAATGATGAAGCATTCTGCCTGGATTTCCTCAGACAAAACGGTACAAGCACATGAGACAAGACCGGATGGTAGGGCGTTATCTCCGAGCGGTTATCAGTCCAGCTTCCGCTATGGTTCACAGCAAAGTATTACGAGGGATTGGTCGATGCCAATGCACCAGTTGGATAGCCTTTTCCATAAGGCCAAAATCGGGATGAAGTTTGTTTTCGGTTTCGAAGCGGATAATCATTGTATTAATACTGTGCCAAAGGAAACATTGGTAAAGATTACTAAGGCTGAGAATGGTGGCATGGGAGGAAAAGGTGTTTGGGATCCTGTTAAAACCGGATACACTGCCGGCAATGAGAATGATTTCATGAAGAAATTTTTAAATGGTGAATTAGTAAAAGTTGATGCATAGTTTTTAGAGCTAAAGTGATAGTGATAACGAGCTAACAAATGTTGAAGTAAGTTGAAACATTTGTTAGCTCGTGTAATTTTATGGAAATTTTCAAATGGAGGAAGGCGAAGGCTTATGAAAAGGATTTTAATTTCTGGTATTCTTGCGGTGACGTTTGCGGTATCAATGCCAATTGCGTTGAAAACTCTCTATGCAGAAGAAAAAGAAGCTTTAAGCGCCGAGGAGGCAGCTGAGGCCCTGAGGAAATTGGAAGAAGCGCAGCAAAAATTGAAGAGTGTGGTTCAAAATATACCAAATATTGAGAACGGTGGTTCCGTTACAGGGAAAGTAACATGTAAAAGGGAAAGGACAAATGCGAATGTGGTTGTTTTCCTTGAAACAGTGGGCAATAACGATTTCCCCCCCCCGACTGACCATGCTGTTGTAGATCAGCTTAATCTAACGTATGTGCCACGGGTTGTGGCTTTGCAAAAGAACACGGTGGTGGATTTCCCGAATAGCGATGCGGTTCGCCATAATGTATTTTCACCGCCGACCGCGGCGTTACAGTTTAATCTGGGTACATATCCAACGGGCGTGGTAAAAGAAGTAAAATTTGATGTTTTGGGTGAAACACCGCTTCTTTGCAATGTGCATGCAGAAATGGCCGGTTATGTTCTTTCACTGGCAAACCCCTATTTCGCCATGACTGATAAGGAAGGAAATTATACCATCAACAATATTCCTCCCGGAAAATATACGGTGAAGACATGGCATGAAAAACTCAAAGAATTATCACAAGAGGTTACGGTGGAGACGGGAAAAGCTGCTACGATTGATTTTGAACTCGCCAGAAGAAGATAAGTAATTTTACAGATCAAAAAAATCCTGGCGGACAATGCGTTTCGCCAGGATTTTTTTGTTATAGGTCAGATACCCATGAAAAGATCCTCGGGTTTTACAAAAAACTTTATGCCATGTTTTAATAGATTTCTTCCACCTCTGATTTTGGTGTGCGCATCATTAAGTTGTTGAGCGCATCCAATGGTTTTTTCCCAGAAAACAATACGGAATAAATTTCATGGGTAATCGGCATTTCAATACGATATTTCTTTGAAAGTTCGATAACCGATTTAGTTGTCCACACCCCTTCCGCGATTTGCTTCATATCACGTAATATTTCCTCTAACATCTTTCCTTTGCCGATTTGTTCTCCCACCCATCTGTTTCTTCCATAAGGGCTGATACAGGTAGTTATTAAATCGCCCAGTCCGGAAAGCCCTGAGAAGGTTATTTTTTTTGCACCCATAGCAGTGCCAAGGCGGCTTATTTCCGCTAAACCGCGGGTGATGAGCGCCGCTTTTGTAGTGTCTCCCAGGCTTAATCCGTCGCATATGCCGGCGGCAATTGCAATCACATTTTTCAAGGCAGCTCCTATTTCTACTCCAATTATGTCTGTATTTGTATAAACTCTAAACCGGTCGGTTGTAAAAAGTTCCTGTACGGTTTGTGCTAAAGATAAATCATTTGAAGATGCAACAATAGTAGTTGGCAAGCCATGGGCAACCTCTTCTGCATGGCTAGGTCCCAAAAGTAAAGATACCGGTGGATCTCCTAGTACATCGCGGATAATTTCGCTTGGCCGCAGGAGTGTTTCGTTTTCGATCCCTTTGGTGATACTAATGATGGGAGTTTTGTCGACAAATACCTCCTTAAATTTAAGCAGCACTGAACGCAAATAAGGAGTGGGAGTAGCGGATAGTATAAATTGCGTATCCATTAATGTGCCGGTAATTTCAGAAGTAATAGCAATATCTGATGGGATGGTAATGCCCTTTAAATATTTTGTGTTTTCCCTTTTTTCTTTTAAATAATCAGTGTAAGACTTATCATGTCCCCAAAGACTGATTTTATTGCCTTTATTGCATAATAAAATGGCGAGAGCAGTTCCCCAGCCACCATTTCCAATGACAGTAATATTTTTTGCACTAAAGTTTTGAGTCATTTTTATTTGCATATAAAAACAGGCTGGATTTTATCCAGCCTGTTGCATAAGATAGTTTGTAAATAAAAACTAATGTGTGCATTAAACTCTATTTTGTAGACTGGCAAGCACCTGATTCGTGCAATGGATAAGCAGCGCATAAATCTT
>MHYI01000089.1:0-4660 GCA_001828295.1 Planctomycetes bacterium RBG_16_41_13
ATTGATCCGGATAGTGTTTATCACAAAATAAACGACAGGCGGTTCTTGTATCAAAATAACTACCCACAGAAAGGTTGCCTGGTATTTTCCTGCAAAGGTATCATAAAAAGCATGGGAAAATTCTTTCTCCGTTTTTTTAGGAGAGTAAATAGCAAACGGAAACGGGAAATAATAGGGTGATTGAAACGGTATATATTGCTTTAGGTGCGAATTTGGGCAATAGGGAGAGAAATTTAAGGAACGCTTATGAGTATATGAGTGCGTCTGAAGATATTCAAACCTTAAAAATTTCGCGCTTTTATGAAACAGCCCCTCTTGGGGGCCCGCCGCAGCCGATGTTTTTAAATGCGGCTCTTGAATTGCAAACATCAATGACGCCCCACCAATTGCTGGAAAAACTTCAGCAGATTGAATTGCGTATGGGCAGGATACGTAAGGAAAAATGGGGGCCTAGAACCATAGATATCGACATCTTGCTTTTTGGCGACAGAATTGTGGAGGATGATCAACTAAAGATTCCTCACCCCTTGATGCATGAAAGAATATTTGTGCTGGAGCCTCTCGTTGAAATAGCGCTGGATATGGTGCATCCCATTTTAAAAAAAACAATACTTCAAATATATCAGGAGTTTAAAACTTTTAACCAGGAAGGTTTGCGAAATTAAATGTTTTCAAGGTTGGACAGATACCTGTTAAAAGCGTTTTTCCCGACATTTTTTTTGTGTCTCCTCATTATTTCAGGCACATATGTTATTATTGACCTTCTTCAAAAGCTGGATGATTTTTTGGAGATGGGAATAAATTCATTTGGCGTCGCATCGCGTTATTATGCCTACCTCTTCCCGGTGATAATCACTCAATTTTTTCCGGCCATTACTTTAGTTGCGGTGGGCATTGTACTGGTCAGACTATCCAGAAACAGGGAAATACTGGCGATGCAGGTTGCGGGAATTTCACTATACCGAATATTGCTGCCCATATTTATCGTGACGGTGTTTATGGGATTTGCGTCGTTTGGCGATCAGGAATGGATTGTTCCCCGGTTTGCTGAAAAACTGGACGCTATGCAGCAAAACACATTTGAAAGCGACGTTCAACGGAACCTGCTTGTACATGACGATGAAAACAATGCATTAATTAGAATATGGAAATATAGTAATAAAACGCAAAAAATGGATTCTGTGTTTATCCTTTCGCGGGATGAAAATGGAAGGAAAAGATTCACCCTTAATGCCAAGAAGGCGGAATGGATTGGAAATAACACGTGGTTATTGCGCAAGATATTAAAACATGTTTATGACGAAAGGGGGAGATGGGTGGCTCCGGTGCATCAGTTGGATAATCTTGAGTTCGTATCCTCCGTAACTCCAATGGAACTTGGAAAGAAAAAATTAGATTCCAGTTTGTTAAGCCTTGAACAGTTAAATGAATTGTGCGAAAAGGAACCCGATAATCCGAAGAATAAGGTATTGTTTCATTCAAGAATTGCCTATACGCTTACGCATATTGTATTGCTTTTTTTGGGAATACCTCTTGTTGTCGGGTTTGAAAGAATGAGTAAAAACATTTTTTTGCGCGTAAGTTTGTGTATTCTTGCCTGCGGGGTGTTTTATGCCGTGTCTTTTATCTGTTCCAATCTTGGCAATACGGGAATGGTTCACCCCGTATTAGCAGCCTGGCTGCCTATTGTACTTTTTGGGTCTGTGGGAATATTCTTTTTTGATATGATGAATGCTTAATGCGATTAATAATTATGTACAGGCATTATTAGACGTATTCTATCCGCGGATATGCCTCTATTGTCATTGTAATATAAATTACCATTGCGAGCAGTATATTTGCGGTAAATGCAGGAAAAATATTCCATTTGTAAATGAGAGGCATTGTATTCGGTGTGGGAGTGTTTTAGGGCAGTATTCCGTCACGTCAGAGGGAAAAGGCTGCGCTTTTTGCCGGTCAGGGCACTTTTACCATGATTCATTAACGGCAATTGCATATTATGATGGTGCGATTAAAGTTTTAATACATAAATATAAATATGAAAGACAGCGTTTCTTATACAAGGCAATAGGGAACTTTCTGCGGGCAAACAAAAAACTTGGGGAACTTATGCGGGAAATAGATATTATTGTACCGGTACCCCTTTATTGGCGAAAGAAATTGCAGAGAGGCTTCAATCAATCAGAGCTCATAGCGCGGGAAATTCATCGGGTTTTTTTAACGCCTTTCTCCGTAAATAACCTTATAAGAATCAAAAACACTACTTCACAAACAAGATTATCTAAAAGCAAAAGATATTCAAATGTCCAAAAGGCATTTTTTGTTAAAAACCCGGCAATAATGAAGGGGAAAAGGGTATTATTAGTGGACGATGTTCTCACTACGGGCTTAACCATGCGTGAGTGCGCAAAAAAACTGAAAGAAACAGGGGTCAAATCCATACATTTGTTTGTTTTTGCAATTGCAGAGTATAAGAATTAGGTATTCTGCTTTAATTTCCTTGACGGAAAGTCTTATATCAGTAAAATGTAAAGGTTTTAAGTGAATATTTTTTATTTAAAGAAAGGAATTATGCTTTGGATAATATAACAATAGTTGCCAGACATTTGGATATTACGGAAGCAATAAAAAATTATGCCTTGCAAAAAGCGGAAAAAATAAAAAAATTCTTTGAATGGATTTTGCAGGTACAGGTAACGCTTGACATAGGAGGGGATAACAGCCATATTGTCGAAATGGTTGTCAATGTCTCAAGAGGACCCACGATTGTGGCAGAAGCCTCAAATACAGATATGTATCGTTCTATAGATATTGTTGTGGACAAAGTAGTTGCGCAATTGAAAAAACACAAGGGGAAAATAGAATCTAAAATTGTTCGCCAAAAGAAGCATTCTGAAGGGGAAGTCACAGAATCTGAAGGCAAACAAGAGGTGTAATAGAATACTTATTGGAGGTGCAAGGGTAATGAAATTAACTGATTTTATTGTATCTGAGGCGATTATAACAGAAATACAGTCCGTTGAAAAAGAAGCAGTCATCAGGGAGATGGTGTGTGCTCTTCGGGATGCGAAAAAAATCGATGCCAAAGATGTGGGAAGAATTATTGAAGCCCTTATGAAAAGGGAAGAATTGGGGAGTACGGGCATAGGTAAAGGAGTGGCCGTGCCCCACACAAAGCATGAAAGTATAAAAAATGTTATAGGTTCTGTGGCTCGTTCTGCAAAAGGGGTTGATTTTAATGCATTGGACGGCGAACCAGTATTCCTGTTTTTTCTGTTACTTTCCCCCACCGATTCCACAGGGTCACATCTTGCCGCTTTAGAGAAAATATCTACCGCAATCAGAGATAATGATTTCCGTCGTTTTATGCGTGAAGCAGAAGGCATAGAAGGAATGGTAGATACATTGAAGGAAGTTGACGGTATTCAGGTGTAACATCAGCAGGGTGCTTTTATTACACAAAACCTAAGCTGGCATAACCAGAACCAAACACAGAAGAATGAACGATGTACGATTTAAAAATCTTACTTCGTAAATCGTACATCGTACCCGGCTTTCACCATTAAATATTTTGCCAAAAAGCACGCACTGACGAATGGAAGTGTGCAAAGAAATTACTGATAAGCTGCTACGGCGAACGGCTGTAGGACTAATTTTTTGCATGGCAACGAATAAGCTATAGCAAGAGCGAAAGAGCATTATTCTCCTGTTTTTCAAGCCTTACCATTTATTCTAAGCGGTATTTTATTGTAGTTTTGTAGAGAAACGTATAATGGATTTTTTCTTTGTAAACTCCAAAATATCTGAACGGAAAGTGAAGATATGGAATTCAAATGGCCTGCACGCGCGGCCCGCAACCAAATTTTCTGAAATTGCCAATAAATATACTTCTGAGATACGCGTGGAAGCAAAGGGTAAAAATATTGATGGCAAAAGCATCATTGAGCTTTTAACGCTTGGTGCGGAAAATGGCACGGAGTTACTAATAAGTGCGAAAGGGGTGGATTGTGCAGAAGCACTGGACGCTCTGGAAGAACTGGTTAAGAGCAAGTTTGAAGAAGAATTCATGGAAATCCGAAAAGGCATAGCCGTTTCACCGGGGGTTGTGATCCGGCAGGCTTTTTTGTTTGAGAGCGAAGGCTTCCGGATACCACGCCATGTCATAAAAAATGATGCAGTTGAAGATGAGGTTTGCAGACTCGAAAAAGCGATCGATGCCTCTAAAAAAGAAATAGAGGATTTGGAAAAGAAAGTTTCCGAGAATTTAGGTTCTGAAATAGGGTCCATTTTCGGCACCCACAGAATGGTTTTGCAGGATGCACGGTTGAAAGATGAAATTATAAAACGGATTCGGAAAACCAACTTTACACCTGAATTTGCAGTTTCTCTCGCCTTGCGTGTATATATCAGGAAATTTCAGGATATTAAAGATTCATACCTGGCGGAAAGGGTAACAGATATCTTTGATGTTGAGCGCCGTCTTTTAAGAAATTTGTTGGGTGAAAAGAGGGAAGAACTTAAAAACCTTGTGGAAGAAGTAGTTTTAGTGGCACACGACCTTACCCCTTCCCAAACGGCCATGCTTGATCCTCAAAAAGTGAGGGGGTTTGCCACCGATGGAGGCGGGCGTACTTCTCATACGGCAATCGTTGCGCGCGCA
>MHYI01000089.1:4672-12108 GCA_001828295.1 Planctomycetes bacterium RBG_16_41_13
GCAGTGGTAGGGCTTGGTACGATTACCTCGGATGTTTTTGGAGGTGATATCGTAATTGTAGACGGAAACCGGGGATTGGTAATTGTTCGGCCAGACGACGAAACATTGGCAACGTACCAAAATAAGGTAAAGAGTATCGATGTTTTTGAGAAAAAACTGGCGACAGAACTGAAAGACCAACCTTCAACCACGGCGGATGGAAGACATATTTCCATTTATGGCAATATTGAATTTCCACGGGAAATAGGTGTAAATTTAAACTACGGTGCGGAAGGGATAGGCCTTTACAGAACGGAGTTTCTCTATTTGAATTCTCCAACGCCTCCGACAGAAGAGCAGCATTTGGAGGCATACACTACCGTTGTTCAGGAACTAAAGGGAAGACCTGTTATCATAAGAACACTTGATTTAGGTGCAGATAAGCTGCCATACCTGGAGCATAGAAAAGAGGGAAATCCTTTCCTTGGGTGTCGTTCTATACGTTATTGTTTTGAAAACCCTTCCATATTTAAAATACAGCTTAGAGCCTTGTTGAGAGCCTCTGCTCTGGGAGAGGTGAAAATATTGTTTCCATTAATTTCGTCCATCCAGGAACTGAGGCGGGCAAAACAGATGGTGTATGAGACGATGGAAGAACTGGAGAAAGAAAACATTCCCTTTGATAAAAACGTTAAAATGGGAACGATGCTGGAAGTCCCTTCTTCTGTTATGATTTCAGACATGTTGGCAAAAGAATGCGATTTTTTTAGCATAGGCACGAACGATCTTATCCAATATTCTTTGGCGGTTGATAGAAACAACGAACGGGTGGCATATTTATATTGTCCTGTACATCCGGCGATTTTAAGGTTTTTGAAATTTGCGATAAAAGCTGCACATGAAAATGATATTCCTATTGGAATTTGCGGCGAAATGGGAGGTGAACTGGAATATACTATCCCCCTTGTAGGGCTTGGTCTGAAAGAGTTTAGCGTCGCTCCCGCAACGATCATACCCGAGATGAAAAAGATTATCCGGTCTGTTTCTTTTGAAGAAGCCAGGGAAGTTGCAGAAACTATTTTTAAGTTTGACAATCCGGAAAAAACCAAAAAATATCTTAATAATTTTGTAAGAAAAATTTTACCGGAAGTATATTAAGAATGTATATCTTTACGGTAAAGTTGTTTTTTTTCACATCACTGTTTTATGAAGGATGACTGGCCATAGTAGAAAAAATACGCATTCGTTTTTCCAAATCAGGGGATATTCGGTTTATTTCCCATAATGATTTGATGAGAACCATTGAACGGATAATACGAAGGGCAAATATCCCCATCGCAATGTCCAAAGGTTTTAATCCGCACCCCAAAATATCCATGCCGTTAGCGCTTGGTGTTGGGATGAGCGGAGAAGATGAAATTTTGGAATTGGAGTTGCTCCATCATGAACCGCTTGATTTACTGGCGGAACGGTTCCGCAGGCAATTGCCGGAAGGGATTTGCATTGTTTCCGCCCGGCAGATACCACTATCGGAAAGAGGCGCTGTTGATAATGTGACATATAAGATTATTTTTAAAAATAAAGATATTCTGCAAACCTTAAAAATTGAAGATTTCTGGAAGCAACATTCTGTTATAATAAAACGCATGAAAAAAGAGGGGCAAAAATCCGTAGAAATCAGATCTTCTGTTCAAAAAATCGGGAGGGAGGATGATGCCCTGTTTTTAACTTTCCGATTGACGCCGGATGGGATGCCGAGGCCTGAAGAAGTAGTAAGCGCCCTTGGGGTCGATATAAATAACGAGCTTTTTGAAATTATCAGGACGGAAGTGAATATCTCTTCTGTATAAAGAATGGAAAAAATAACTAAAACGAAAACAAGGATGCTTATAAATGCGATTGAACCTGAAGAGTGTCGTATCGCTATATTAGAAAACAACGTTCTTGAGGAATTGTATATTGAAAGAAGCTCCCGTGAGCAGATTGCAGGGAATATTTACAAAGGAAGAGTGGTTAATATAGAACCAAACCTGGAAGCGGCATTTGTTGATATAGGACTCAAAAAAAATGGATTTCTCCATGCTTCCGATGTGTTGGTCCCGTCAGAAGGAAAGAATCCGGGAGAAGAAGCGGATTCCCCCCCTGTAAGACACCATAGGATACGCGATGTTTTGCAACAAGGAAAAGAGATACTGGTTCAGGTAACAAAGGAAAGCCTTGGGACAAAGGGACCCAGTTTGACCACCTATATAAGTTTGCCGGGCAGATATCTGGTTTTAATGCCGGAAGTAAAGCGTTACGGCGTTTCCAAGAAAATAACCGAGGAAGATGAGCGGCAAAGGTTAAAGAAAATCCTTGAAAGCTTAAATCCCCCGAAGAATATTGGTTTTATCGTTCGAACCGCGGGCGTGCAACAAACAAAGAGAGAACTACAGAAAGATTTTCATTATCTGTTGAAGCTTTGGAAAAATATCTGTAAAAAGTCGAAAGAGATTGACGCACCAGGCGTAATTTATCAGGAAAGCGATCTGGTGATTCGCGTAATTCGGGATATATTTAGCCAGGACATAAACGAAATCATCGTAGATTCGGAATCTGTTTTTAAGAGAACAAGAGAGTTTCTGCGAATAATAATGCCTAAATATGAAAAACAGCTTAAATTCTACAACAAGGAGAAGCCGTTATTCCATAATTTTGGAATTGAAAATGCCATTGAAGAAATAAACTCCCGAAAAATTCCGCTGCTGCATGGCGGATCAATTGTTCTTGAACAGACAGAAGCATTGGTTGCGATTGATGTGAATAGCGGTAAATATAAAGGGAAATGCGACCCTGAAGAGACGGCATTCAGGACGAATATGATTGCAGCAAAAGAAATTGCACGCCAAATAAGACTGCGGGATTTAGGGGGAGTAATTGTTATTGATTTTATCGATATGCGGGATGAAAAACATATCCAGGCGGTTGAGAAGGCAATTGCGGATTCGTTGAAGAGACATCGGGCCAGAACAAAGATGCTGAAAATGTCAAAATTTGGTACAATTGAAATCACCAGGCAGAGAATCCGGCCAAGCCTGAGAGACGTTTTGTTTGAAGAATGCAAATTTTGCTGCGGAACAGGCTACGCAAAAACAGTAGAATCTCTGTGTTTAAATATCATGAGAGATGTAAAATTTGCTTTACATTTACCGCAAGTCGTCAGGATTGAAATAACTTCAAATAATGACGTAGTCAATTATTTACAGAATCAGAAAAGAAAACAAATGGCGGAGATTGAAGATGCGTATAACAAAAAAATAGTTATTTTTACCGATACAGCAAATGAATATGGCAAAATAGATATTCGTTATTTTGATAATAAGGGAGAACCCGTTACCGTATAATTTTTAATTTAGTTTTAAGACAAGGAGGAGAAATAGAGATATGTATGCTATTATAAACGACAGGGGCAAACAATATAAGGTGAGAACCGGAGAACAGTTTTGTATTGATTTAAAGGCGGACGCCAAAGTTGGAGATGATCTGGAGTTTGACAATGTGCTGGTTTGTTCCGATGAATCCGGAAATGCAACATTTGGAAGCGCTGCAAATGCAAAGGTCGTTGCGGAGGTAAAAGGTGTAATAAAAGATAAAAAATGCGTGACGATAAAGTTTCGAAGGAGAAAAGCGTCTATGAGAAAACGCGGACATCGTGAAAAATACACAAAGATCAAAGTAAAAGAGATAATTGCCGGGTAGAGCAATTCAGGAAATAGTGCAGATACTATTTTAATACTCGGGAAGTACATTTTATATAAACGCAGTTTTTCAGGGTGGCGCGGACAACATGTTTGTCCGTATCTGCCGTATGGTTAATTTAAGAGGAGAAAAAAATGGCACATAAAAAAGGACAAGGTTCCTCAAGGAATGGAAGAGACAGCAACCCCCAAATGAGAGGCGTTAAAAAATTTGGCGGCCAATCCGTAATAACCGGCGCAATCATAGTTCGTCAATGCGGCACTAAATTCAGGCCAGGCAAAAATGTGGGACTTGGGAGGGATTATACGATTTTTTCCATGATAGAAGGCGTGGTAAAATTTGACACGAGACGCCGTATAAGTGTATATCCTGCCACTAATTAAATAGTCTGTTAATTTTCACCATAAAATCAATTTCTCCATTTCTTTGAGACTATTCTATGTAGCAATTAGATTTGGAGTGGCAATATAATATTACTCTGTAAAAACGTACTTTTTTGATAATAGTTTGCCCACCCCTAAGCTGGCAAGCACGAAATCCGAAACAAATTCTAATGACAAACTGATTTTCGCACTCGTTCCCAAGCTCCAGCTTGGGAACGAGTGCTTTTAAACAAGTACGGAATCCGAAAGAAGTACTCGTTTAGAATTCCAAATAAATTCCCTGAAAAACAGGGACCATATCATATCCACTTCCGCTATTACCATAATTAATCAGCTTAGGCACTTCAGACGTTCTGGATTTTAGTTTGTAGGATTAAGTAAAGTGTCCCCGGAATTACCTTCCCATGCTGGTCATGGACTTTGCTGCACCAGCCATCTCGGGTCTTTTTTATTGTTAACGGGCATTTTTCTCAAAAAATTCATCTTTTAAAAAAATCCATTAAAATGGTATACTTCTAACAATTAAAATTAAGATGCAAAATATATTGTAAGCAACACTTTAGTTTTTTGAAAAAAACTATTAATAGCGATGTTCGCCCCTACTTTTTCAAAAAACCAAATTGTTACAATTGTATTTGATCTCCTGACAAATTTACTCTGTATTTTGAGGGAAAAATGGTAAATGAGAAAAGCGAGGCAGTGAAAAAAATACTCGAAACTGCAATTGTGCAGGAAAACAGATCGAAAAAGTTTTATTTGAAAATGCGGGAGCAAATACGAAATGAAGACGCCAAAAAGCGTTTAAAGCTAATGGCTGACGCAGAACATGAACATGAAGAAATACTTATTTCCTGGTACGAAGATGCCTATGGAAAAACATTTGATCCTGAAAGTATCTGTTTACCCGAAAACACACTTGATATACAAAAACATGACGATAATGCAGCGCTCATTGATGTTGTAAGGCTTATTGCGAAGGCGGAAAATAAGGCATACCAATTTTACAAAAATGCCGCTTTTACCGCCAAAACACCGGAAGAAAAAAGATTATTTGAAACCCTTGCCAGCGCTGAACAAATGCATGCAGATCAATCTTTGACCGAGCTGGATATGCTTGCCGGCGAGGAATTTTTTTTCTCAGACGAGGAGATCCCCTGGGAAATATAAAATAATTGTAACACGTTAGCTTTTTGAAAAACTCCGGGCGGGTTCAGGTTTGCAACCTGACCCCCCCACGTTTTATATTGTTCCTGACTGCTAGTAAGGGGGATTTAGCCATTTTAGATACATAGAGTGCTATTCGCCAAATAAACTATGGGTTCAGGTTACAAACCTGAACCCGCCGGGCCCCCCGAGGTCTTTTGAAACGGGAAATTGTCATATGTAGTGCGACGAGGTTCGTCGCACTACATGAGTTTTCAAAAAGCTAAAGTGTTACGGTTTTTCCGGCAAAGAGCAAAATGATTCTTTGCCTTCAGCTATTACCACTAAAGTTAAAAGGTTCGCAACTATGCCCAGAGATATTCCCGTTGGAAACGGATCACTATTGGTGACCTTCGATTCAAGCTATTCGGTTCGGGATTTTTACTTCCCTTATGTTGGAAAGGAAAACCATACCAGGGGTTATCCATGCAGGTTTGGGCTATGGACACAGGAAGGTTTTTCGTGGATTAATTCCAAAGAATGGAATATTTCCATGGGGTATCTTGATGAAACGTTGGTGACTTCTGTGTTCCTCCACCATGAAAAGCTGTGCCTTCAACTCATCTGTAACGATGTAGTTGATTTTGAGAAAAATATTTATTTGCGGAAAATGATAATAAAAAATTCCGCCCCGGCAGAAAGAGAAGTACGCCTTTTTTTCCATCAGGATCTGAGTGTTATGGAAAATGAAATCGGCGATACGGTGTTTTATGACGCAAAACAAAACTGTCTCATTCATTATAAGGGACCCCGTTACTTTTTAATCAACTGTTCGGCCGGAGACGTATGGGGGGTGCGCGAATACGCTACCGGAATAAAACGGCACCAGGGGGCGGAGGGCACCTGGCGTGATGCTGAAGACGGCATTTTGGGCGGTAATCCCATTGCACAGGGATCGGTGGACTCGACAATCGGCATTTCCCTGAAAATCCCTCCTCTGGGAGAATCGGTTGCATACTATTGGATTGCCGCCGGCAGCACGTATGCCGAAGTAAATACATTAAACAATATTCTTTTAAGCGAAAAGCCGCAAGCCATACTCGACCGTACTGCAAGCTACTGGAAACATTGGGTCAATAAAGAGGAATTTAATTATGGGAACCTTCCTGCGGAAGTAATTAATCTCTTTAAACGCAGTTTGTTGGTGCTTAAAACACAGATCGACAACGGCGGAGCAATTATTGCTGCAAATGATTCGGATATCCGGCAATACGCAAAAGATACCTATAGTTACATGTGGCCAAGGGACGGCGCTCTGGTTGCCCATGCGCTCATGAGCGCAGGCTATACCACTGTCTGCAGAAAGTTTTTTGATTTTTGCACGAACGTGGTTACTCCGTACAACTTTTGTGCAAGCGTTATGATCGAAGACGGCTTTTTATTGCACAAATACAACCCTGACGGTTCATTCGGCAGTTCGTGGCACCCTTGGGTAAGAGGAGAAGAAATACATGTGCCTATCCAGGAAGACGAAACAGCCCTTCTTCTCTGGGCGATTGGCCAATATTATGAAATGTATCGGAAAATCGATGTAATACGTCCGCTATACCATTCGTTTATTGAAAAGGCCGCAGATTTTCTTGTAAGTTACAGAGATGATGAAACGGGATTGCCCCTCCCTTCGTATGATCTCTGGGAAGAAAGACGCGGTATTTTATCGTTTACCGTAGCTACCGTATATGGAGGCCTGATGGCCGCGTCCAGGCTCTCCGAAATATTCAATTACACGGAAAAGACCAAACTATACCGGCAGACGGCTGAAAAAATTAAAAAAGCGATGGATCAATACCTTTATAGCGAAAAGCTTAACCGGTTTTTACGAATGATCGTTCCGAAAAAAGAAGGTGGATTTGAAATAGACGAAACTATTGATGCGAGTCTTTATGGACTGTTTGCCTTTGGCGCCTACCCTCCGGATGATATCAGAATACAAAACACTATGAAGGCAATTGAAGAAGTCTTGTGGGTAAAGACAGAAATAGGAGGAATTGCCCGATACGAAAGGGATTATTATCAGCGTGCCGGCAATGATGACTCAATTCCAGGGAACCCATGGATTATTTGTACTATGTGGCTGGCGCAGTATTATATTGCAATTACAAAATCCGTGAAAGACCTTGATAGGGCAATATA
>MHYI01000089.1:12145-14365 GCA_001828295.1 Planctomycetes bacterium RBG_16_41_13
GGTGTGCTTGCGGAACAAATTAACCCTTTTACCGGAGAGCCGATGTCTGTCTCCCCCTTAACATGGAGCCACGCCACCGTCGTTCAAACAGTCATGGACTACCTGAAAAAATTACAGGAACTGCATACCTGCGGGCAATGTGGCAGGTCAATATTTCTGCATGAAAGGGATGGCAGGCAGCAAATAAAAAAACATCTGCCCGGAAACCTTGTTTCTTTTGAGGTACAAGACGTCCGCCAGTATGCCGATCACGTAATCTTAAAGAAGAATGGTGCGGCTATCTCTGTAAATATCGACAAAAATAAATGTGTTGGCTGCGGAATTTGCGCAGTAAGAGCCGGCGATGCAATCGTCCTTGTCAATGATAAGGCAAGGCTTGTTCCGGAGAAGACAAGCACGTGGGATATTGAGGAAGGATTTGAAAAGTGTTGTCCGCTTGGGGCTATTATCGTTAAAAAAGAAACATGAAAATAAGACATAAACTGGTAATCATTCTGGCAGTTTTACTGATCGCATTGAACGGTATTGTGGGATTTTTTATCTACAAGCAGACACGCCGGGAATTCACAAAAGAAATCAGGGGAAAGGCAAGGATGCTTGTGATACAACTGGAAACGACACGGAATTACCTGGCATCCATCATGCATAAAATAGAACTTAACGAGCAAACAAAAAAATTTATTCCTGCCGTTGCCACAAACGCCATCAGTAAAAATTTTGCAGAAAAAACGGGTTATATCATTAAGCAGACGAGCTTAAGATACCGGAATGAAGAAAACAAACCCGACGCATTCGAAGAAGAAATACTCAGGAAAATGGAAGAAGATCCCACTATTGTGGAATACTGGTCAGACGAGGTTTTTAATGGGAAAAGAGTAGAACGCTACCTGTACCCGTTATATGTAACAGAAGACTGCCTTCTTTGCCATGGGCCAAAAGAAAATGCCCCATCGGTTGTGCGGGATTATTATGATGCGGGCTATGATTACAAACTGGGAGAAATAAGGGGGGCGCTCAGCGTCATTATCCCAAAAGAAATCGCTGAACAGCGGTATGCCGCGGCTATTATATTTTTCATTATTATTGGAACGGCAAGCATTTTACTGGTAGTGGTCATTATATTTTTCACCGCAAACAAATTCCTGAAGCCTATAGAAAAATTAACTGCCGCCGCAACGGCCATTAAAAAAACCGGTGATTTAACAACAAGGGTGGAAATTTCAACCAATGATGAAGTGGGGCAGTTGGGAGAGGCTTTTAATGACATGTCAGACAAGTTGAGGTCATCGTATGCGATGCTGGAACAACGTATCGCTGAGAAAACCGAACATTTACAGAGGGCGGTTTCTGCGCTGAAACGTGCGAACAGGATGAAATCAGAGTTTTTAGCCAATATGTCTCACGAACTCCGTACCCCTCTTAATGCAATAATCGGTTTTGCGGAGGTGCTGAAAGATAAACTCTGCGGTGATTTAAATGCCGAGCAGGAAGATTTTGTCAAGGATATCCACAGCAGCGGGCGGCATCTTCTGCAAATGATTAACGATATACTGGATTTATCAAAGATCGAAGCCGGCAAGATGGAACTGCAGTATGAAGTGTTTCTTGTATCCGACGCCATCGAGGAGGTATATACTATTTTAAAAGGCCTCGCCAAAAAGAAGCAGCTTCAGTTAAAAACGGTTATACAGGAAGATGTGAAAGATATTGAAGCAGACCGGGTGAAATTTAAACAGATATTGTACAACCTGCTCTCAAACGCCATAAAATTTACGCCGCAGAATGGCACAATTACAACAAATGCGGCTATTGTAGACGGGAAAATGCAGGTTTCCGTGTCGGATACAGGCATAGGGATAAAAGCCGATGACCAGGGAAAGGTTTTTAAAGAATTCTGGCAGGCAGACAGCTCGTTTTCAAGAAAATATGAAGGCACAGGGTTGGGACTCGCCTTAACCATGAGGATTGTTGAGATGCACGGGGGAAACATTTGGTTCGAAAGCGAATATGGGAAGGGAAGCACATTTTATTTTGCGATCCCCTTAACAAAATCTCAAAAAATCCAGCCTTTAGAGGGGGTAGAGGAGGAAGAAACAAGTTTGCACACTCTGTCCCCGGCGGCAACAAAAGAGGGGAAAACCATTCTCGTTATAGAAGATAATCGCATGTCTGCCGATCTGCTTACCGTATATTTAACGAATGCAGGATATAACGTAGTTG
>MHYI01000090.1:0-5152 GCA_001828295.1 Planctomycetes bacterium RBG_16_41_13
TCGTCGCACTACATGAGTTTTCAAAAAACTAAAGTGTTGTAACACTTTAGCCTTTTGAAAAATCAAGGAAACATAAAAAACAATGTAGCCCCGTTAGGGGCGATCTGTTTGTAGCCTAATAAAATTCAATAGGGCAAATAGCTCCGTCAGGAGCGACCCTATCAATGGAAAGAAAACCCTCACAAAGACCACAGAGAAATCAGATGCCAGATGCCAGGAGTCAGTAGCGCAGGCTTCCAGCCTGCTTAATGATAAATGTTATAAAAAGCAGGCAAGATGCCTGCGCTACATCTGTATTCTGTATTCTTTGCGTACTTTGCGAGGGCTATATTTTCTTATCTATCAATCTGTATATGATTGATGGGTAAACAGACCGCTCCTATGGAGCTTATTGGTAATGCATTTTTCAAAAAACCAAATTGTTACAAAGTGTTACAATTTAAATATGTTTTCAAAAAACTAAATTGTTACAAAAATAATTATTTCTTTACTTTTTTATAAAGCGCAGATATAAGCAATTTATAATAAATCATACAAAGAGTACTTTTTCGCTTCAATTTAGTCCGAAAATAGATTTTCACCCTCCCTTGTGATCATTTTAGGGCATGAAGGTTTCACTTGTAATTGTAATTTCGACCAAAGGGAGAAATCCTGAAGATTCCTCGTTATGTTCGGAATGGTTGACGAAGGGGAATTTCATCCTCCTTTGTGACCGAAAGTAATGGATGTTTTATAGAGAAAAAACTATTAATAGAACATTTCCGGCATACGCATTATATAAGCGGTCTGCACCTTTTATCATTTCTTTTACCTATGTCACAGGGATAAACCGTTTTTACATGATTCAAGAGATTACATTAGAACATTTAGATGAATTGGAAGAACTTGAAAATAAGAGTTTTACCACAGATAAGCTGTCGCGCAGGAATTTTCGTTATCTTCTGACAAAAGCAAATGCAATAACCCTTGCGGAGATAGTCGATAATGCCATTCGGGGCTATTCTATCATACTCTACAATACCGGCACATCATTAGCCAGGCTCTATTCGTTTGCAGTTGACCCTGATTTTAGAAATCAGGGCATTGGCAAACAACTTCTCGGAGCTTCTGAACAAGCCGCAATTGATTACGATTGTATTTCCATGCGGCTTGAAGTGAGAAAAGACAATTATAACGCAATACAGTTTTACAAAAAAAACGGCTATAAACAAATAGGGGTTATTGACGATTATTATGAGGACCATATGGACGCTATTCGCTTCGAAAAGCTTTTAGCGCCACATCTTAAGCTGGAGATGGTACATGTTCCTTATTACAGGCAGACATTGGATTTTACTTGTGGCCCTTCAGTATTGATGATGGCAATGAAGGCGCTGGACTCAGCGGTAGAAATAAACCGTCAAAGGGAATTAAGGATTTGGCGTGAATCTACTACCATTTTTATGACGTCGGGGTATGGCGGTTGCGGGCCATACGGCCTTGCGTTAGCTGCGTTTCGAAGAGGTTTTGACGTTGAAGTGTATGTAAATGAAAGCAGTGCGTTTTTTATTGATTCGGTAAGAAGCCCGGATAAAAAAGAGGTGATACAACTTGTTCAGGAAGATTTTCTTGAAGAACTTCATCAATTACCTATCGAATTAAAATATAAAACATTAAGCGTATCCGAAATTCAGGAAAAGTTTGATAAGGGCGGCATCCCTATTGTCCTGATAAGCTCTTATCGTATTTACCGCGAAAAATTTCCGCACTGGGTAGTAGTTACCGGCTTTGATGAAAAATATATTTATGTGCATGACCCATTTGTAGATGTAGAGGTTTATAAAACAGAAACAGACTGTATTAACATGCCCATTTTGAAAAAAGATTTTGAACGAATGGCAAAATATGGAAAATCAGGGCAAAAATCGGTAATCATTGTAAAAAAGAAAAAGGCAAATATTCTCTCTTAATGGGAATATTCAGGAGACATACCGTGAAATTATTATATAACCTTATTTTGGAATAATTATTATCTTTCGATAAAAAATAATGGCAACTCATATTGTGTTAGTGGAAAATTACAAGGATTGGAATCCTCATTATTCTGATGCATTGGTAGTTACTGCAAAAGAATATGTAGCCCACCGGGAATATTTGAAAATAAAAGATATAAAAATTGTTAATTTATGCCGCAGCTACCGGTACCTGAGTCTCGGTTATTATTGTTCGCTTCTGGCGGAAGCACGACGGCATAAAGTGGTCCCTTCCGTAAAAACGATCAATGACCTGAGCAGTAAGTCAATTTACAGCCTCAACGTAGAAGACCTTGACGTATCCGTTCAAAAAAGCTTAAAGAAGAGAACGAAACACCTGGCGGAAACCGCAACGTCATTTGATTACATGATATATTTCGGGCAATGTGAAGAGAATGATTTGCAGGAACTTGCACGGCAATTATTCGACATGTTTCGCTGTCCGATTCTTAAGGTAGAGTTTCGCTTTCAGGGCAAGTGGAATATTTTTGCGATAAAACCTTCCTATGTGCATAATCTTATGCAAGGGCAGGAAGCTATTTTTTTCCAGGCATTCAATGACTATTTAACAAAACGCTGGCAAACGCCTAAAGTAAAAAGCAAAGAAAAGTATGACCTCGCAATTTTATATAATCCGACGGAACAATTACCTCCTTCCAACCAACGATCTCTCCAAAAGTTCATCAGGATTGGGAAAAAACTCGATGTTAACGTTGATTTAATTGAAAAAAAAGACTATTCAAAACTCGCGGAATATGACGCCCTGTTTATTCGTGAGACAACAAGGATTAATCATCATACCTTCCGGTTTGCGAAAAAAGCAGAAAATGAAGGCATGGTCGTCATAGATGATCCCGACTCAATTGTGAAATGTACCAATAAGGTATATCTCTTTGAACTCCTTTCCGCCAATAAGGTACCTGTCCCTAAAACGGTATTGTTGCAGAAAAAAGATATTAACAGAATAATAAAAGCGCTCGAATTAAAGTTTTCGTATCCGATTGTTTTGAAAATACCTGATAGTTCATTTTCAAGGGGAGTAATCAAAGCGGATAACCCTGACGAATTAAAGAAAATAACAAGCCGCCTGTTTGAAGAATCCGATTTGATTCTGGCACAGGAATTTTTATATACCCCATTTGACTGGCGTATAGGCATTTTAAATCGTGTTCCGATATATGCCTGCCAGTATTTTATGTCGGAAAAGCACTGGCAAATTATACAACACGGCCCTGATGGCCGTTTTACCGGGGGAGACTTTAAAACATTTCATGTTGAAGACGTCCCGCAGGACGTTATTTACATTGCGGTAAAAGCTGCAAATCTCATTGGCAACGGATTGTATGGCGTGGATTTAAAGCATACCGACAAGGGAGTGCTGGTGATGGAGATAAATGATAATCCTACCATTGATGTAGGTGTGGAAGATGGCTGTTTAGGCGATAAGTTGTATCGGATTATTATTGAAGAATTCGTGAGAAGACTGAACACGAAAAACGGCGAAAAACATGAAAAATAGCTCATGGCTCATGGGAATATAGGGGGAATATAGGGACACTTCCCATATTTCTTGATTGATCTGGTGGAATAATAAGGGAAGTGTCCCTATATTCCCCTATATTCCCGTTTGCTCCCCCCCTGCTCGTTTCCAAACTCTGTTTGGAAACGCAATTGCCCCCGAAACTCTGTTTCGGGTATAGCTCATACAAGCATTTCATCAATTTGAATAACAGAGTGGTCATTCAACAAGTAATTGCGGGAAGAGCTATACAACCAATGTTCGGGCATTTCTACCAAGCCGCGCCGTACCGGGTTATAGTGGATGTATTGAGCTTTTTGTATGAGCATTTCATTATTCAGTATCCACTCCGGATGTACACCTTCCTGCCACACCTGATAATCACTTTTTGTCTTATTTATCTTCTTATAAAAAGCAAGTTGGTTTAACAACCATTGCTTATTATCCTGTTTTAATTGAATAATAATCTCTTTTGCGGTAAACATCTTTAAGGAAGCTAACGTATCCGATAATTCCGGGGCTGAGACGATCAGATGAAAATGATTCTCCAATATAACAAATGCATACAATCTCAGCCCTTTGTGTTTTTTGCAGAATTTGAGTGATTGTATGATGATGTCAAAATATTTTCGGGTTGTAAAAATGGGTATCCATTCCACCGTGGTAGAGGTTACAAAGTAGATCCCTTCTTTTTGTATGATCTTGTATCTGCTTCTCATTTTTTATACCCCTCAAAAACCCTCGAAACAGAGTTTCGCAAACAATTGTGTTCCCAAACAGAGTTTGGGAACAAGCAGGAGTGGGAATACAGCATTCCAGCTCTTTCTCATTTGTTTCAGCTTGTTCCCAAACCCTATCTCCGGCTCACCCCATCTCGTCACGGCTCACACGGCTCGTCACGATACTACGTCTCAGTTTATTTGGCACAAAATCTCACATTATTTGAATCTGGAATTTTTTATTTGTTGTAAACATTACCCCGCCTTTAAAAAAGTCATTTAATGTGAGAATATCAGGTTCATTTATTGTGGGTCTTAGCAAGTGTTACGAAAAATAGCTCATGGCTCATGGCCATCAGCCATGAGCCATCATGCCATCATGCGGCAAGCAACAACGTCCTTACGCCTATTTCATCAGCCAAACCGTCACTTCCGCCTTTTCCTTTACTCCCTTCGCCTTAAAACTTGCCGTTGCATTGCAGTTATCCTTCAGTTTGCATTTGCCCTTCTTTGCCGTTATGGTAAATACCGCCTTGCCCTCTGCGTCCGTAGTCTTGTTTGAAGGCTTCACGTTTATTTTTTTATTGTTACTCGTGGTTATTTTTCTCTTCACTTTGACCCCTTCAATACCGCAGCCATCCGCATCAGTGACCATTACCGTTACCTGCCCTTCCTCACCCTTTTCCAGATATAATGCATCAGGCGATACCGTTATCTTCTCCGCATCGCCACATACTCCGGCTGTCGGTGTGGGTGACGGAACGGGCGCTGTTGCCGCAGGGGTAATTGACGGAGACGGAACCGGCGTTGCCGGTGTGAAGGCAGGGGACGCCGTTGGCGCAGGCAGAGCCGCTACTGAACATGTATCCGTCACCAATTGCGGGAATCCGGTAGTGGTTGTC
>MHYI01000090.1:5178-5261 GCA_001828295.1 Planctomycetes bacterium RBG_16_41_13
AGGGTCTCTCCGCCTGCCGCCTGTATGCGGTCATAGTCTTGTGTGGAATCGGCGCTTACCTGTATTGAACCCATGAATATACC
>MHYI01000091.1 GCA_001828295.1 Planctomycetes bacterium RBG_16_41_13
CTTTATTTGCTTCCACCATGGTTCATTTTCTACATACCATTTTATTGTGTCTCTCAGACCTTCCTCAAAGCCTATCTGCGGCTTCCATCCTAAAGACTTCAGTTTTGTACAATCCAGCGCATAACGCCGGTCATGTCCTTCCCTGTCTTTTACGCTTTCTATCATACGCTCATCTTTAGCGAGTACGTTTAATATGAATAACGCCGTATCTCTATTTTGTTTTTCATTTCCGCCGCCAATATTATAGACTTCTCCCTCGTTCCCCTTTTCAATGATAAAATCGATAGCGGCACAATGGTCTTCCACGTGAATCCAGTCCCTTTCCTGTTTTCCATCGCCATACAACGGAAGTTTTAACCCTTCGATTGCATTGGTAATAAAAAGCGGAATAAACTTTTCCGGATGTTGATAAGGTCCGTAATTATTGGACGCCCTGGTTATGATGATAGGGAGTTTGTAGGTATTCCAGTAAGCAAATGCCAGGCGATCCCCCCCCGCCTTGCTGGCTGCATATGGATTACTTGGGTTTAACGAATCGGTTTCTTTAAAAGCATCATGGAAGGCGGTGCCATATACTTCATCCGTTGATATTTGAATGAATTTCTTAATGGGGTACCTTCGTGATGCTTCCAGCAGTACAAATACCCCTTTTATATCAGTATCGATGAACGTACCGGCGCTGAGTATACTACGATCGACATGTGTTTCCGCTGCGAAATTGACAATTACCTCAATCTTTTCTGCGGACATTATATGGTCAACTAATTCCTGATTACAAATGTCGCCCTTATAGAATTTGAAACGTTTGGAAAGTTCACCATCCTCACGAATATCTCTTAGATTTTCCAGATTGCCCGCGTAAGTCAATTTATCAAGCACTACGACATGGTTATGCTTCACCATACGGCGGACAAAGTGACTCCCGATAAATCCCACGCCTCCCGTTATCAGTATCGCCATAATGTGCTCCAGAAAATCAGCCCCGGTCTAAAGCCATACAGGGGAACTTTTACCCTTCTTTTATTTATTCGCAAGGCTCAACCATGTTTCCGCACGTTTCAGCGTTGCCATAACGTGTTCTTTGTCTCCACGGGCGTCTTCTTTGCTCAATGCCTCCTCCGCAGATCTTTTCTCTTCCTGAACTTTCACAATGTTTATTTCTTCTTTTGTAACACACGCATCAGCCAGTATGATTGCTTTATTCGCAACCATTTCAAAAAAACCCCCGTCAATCGCAAAGCTTACCGTGGAGTCTTTTTCGTCCTTTATCGTCAAGATACTCGTCTGTAATTCAGTAATAAACGGTGCATGGTCAACTAATATCCCGAAAGAACCTTGCGTTCCCATAGCGGTTATACTCTTTACCAAACCTTTAAATACTGTTTTCATCGGAGTTATAATCTCTAAATCAAATGTTTTTGTCATGCTTAACCACCCATTTGCTTTGCTTTTTCAACCACTTCCTCAATACCCCCTACCATATAGAAGGCTTGTTCCGGCAAGTTGTCATATTTCCCTTCCACTACCTCTTTAAAACCACGTATGGTTTCCTTTAATGGCACATACTTGCCCTTCGTGCCGGTAAACTGTTCTGCAACGAAAAATGGCTGCGATAAAAACCTTTGTAATCTCCTTGCCCTGGCAACCAATACTTTATCAGCCTCTGAAAGTTCTTCCATGCCAAGAATCGCAATGAAATCCTGTAATTCCTTGAAACGCTGCAATATCCTTTGCACCTCCCTTGCGACATCATAATGTTCCTGTCCCAATATTCTTGGATCCAAAATCCTCGAAGTAGACCGCAGAGGATCAACAGCGGGGTAAATCCCCAGCTCGGCAATCTGTCTTGATAAAGCAATCGTTGCATCCAGATGAGGAAATGTTGTTACAGGAGCAGGGTCGGTAAAATCATCCGCAGGAACATACACCGCCTGCAATGAAGTGATAGAACCTTTTTTCGTACTAGTAATCCTTTCCTGTAAGTCGCCCATTTCAGTAGCGAGTGTTGGCTGATATCCTACCGCGGACGGCATACGGCCTAAAAGGGCAGACACCTCAGAACCCGCCTGAACGAATCTGAAAATATTATCAATAAACAAAAGGACATCCTGTCCCTCAACATCCCTGAAATATTCCGCCATGGTCAGACCGGCCAAAGCAACTCTCAATCTTGCCCCGGGTGGTTCATTCATCTGGCCAAAGACAAGGACAGTCTTATCGATAACCCCCGACTCTTTCATTTCAAGCCACAAATCATTCCCTTCCCGGGTCCTTTCGCCAACGCCCGCAAAAGCAGAATAACCTCCATGCTCCGTAGCAATGCTTCTGATAAGCTCCATAATCAGCACCGTTTTTCCCACCCCTGCACCGCCAAACAGCCCAATTTTTCCACCACGGGCAAACGGGGCAAGCAGATCAACAACTTTCAAGCCCGTTTCCAAAACAGTGGTAGCCGTCTCTCTCTCTTCAAATGTAGGCGGGGCACGATGAATGGGCAGACGTTTTTTCGCATGAAACTCTTCCTTGGTGTCAATCGGCTTACCTAACAAATTAAAAATCCTTCCAAGCACCTCTTTGCCAACAGGAACCGATATGGGACCACCTTCATCTAATACTTCCATATTGCGTACAAGTCCGTCAGTTGTAGACATTGCAATACACCTTGCCGTATCGTTTCCAAGATGCTGGGCAATTTCCGCAACGACAGAAATCTTTTTCTTCTCATCATTAATACTAACCGCACTTTTAATTGGCGGCAATTTTCCCGGCTGGAATCTCACATCAACCACAGGCCCTATTATCTGTACAATTTGCCCAACATTATTACGTTCCGTTATATTTACCACTTATATATCCACTCCTTCCATTATTTCCTCTGTCGAAAACAGATCGTCCGGTAAAAGCATCTCTCTATTCGTTTGTTACCTGAAAGTTAAATCAGGTCGCCTTTGAAGGCAACCTTTGACTGCTTTTTTCAAACAGCCAGGTTCTGGCAGGCACGATGCCTGCGCTCCATAAACTATTTATTATGCCAGGGCTTCAGCGCCAGAAATTATCTCGAGCAATTCTTTGGTAATTGCCTCCTGCCTTGCTTTATTATAAATACTTGTCAGGTTGTCAATCATATCCCCTGCATTTTCCGTAGCAGCAATCATTGCAACTCTCCTGGCGGCAAATTCAGACGTCAGTGATTCTAAAATGCATTGATAGATCTGCGTCTCGATATATTTAGGGAATATATTATTGAGAATATCTTCGACGGAAGGCTCCACAATGTACTCCCTTTTTTCTCTTCCTTCCCCACCAAATCCTTCCTTTTCAATAGGAAACAAGCGGATGCTCGCGGGAAATGACTGCATTACGGTATGAAATTTGGTAAAAAACACATGCAACTCTCCGCATTCCTGATTATTATAATCACGGATTAATTTTGCAGCAAAGGATTTAACCCAATCTAGGCCCAGTTTTTCCACACTTTCAGGGATATACTCTTCGATTGAATATACATCGCTTCTTTTCGAAAAATAGAGATTCGCCTTTTTCCCTATAAGGATTAATTTCACTTGCCGGTTGTTTTCCTTAATAAATCTCACTGTTTTCTGAATAATGTTATTATTATATGCACCGCATAATCCCTTATCCGCAGTGATCAGCACAATTTTTACCGGAGCATTCACGCTTCCTCTTTTCGCAAACCAGTGGTGAGCGCTTTCCTGCGGCAAAGAAGAAACTAAGTCACTTACCATTTGATGAAGTTTTTCCGCAAAAGTTCTCGATGCGTGCACCCTGCTTTCCACCTTTTTCAAACGGCTCGCAGCTACCATTTCCATAGCCCGTGTAATCTGCTTTATGCTTGAAATACCTCTGATTCTCTCTTTAATTTCGCGCGTACTCTGCATCCGCTAGCCCTTCTTGTCAAAAATTTGCTTAAATTCCCTGATAGCGTTTTCCAGCTTCGACGATAATTCCTGATCGATTTTTTTCTTCTCGTTAATTTCTAAACTAACCGAGCCGTGTTTTTGCTTCATAAAAGCAAGAAATTCCTTCTCGAATTTCTTTATTTTGTCCACCGGAATATCATCTAAAAAGCCGTTTATTCCGGCAAAAATAGCCATTACCTGATCTTCTACCAAAGCAGGTTCATACTGCGGCTGTTTCAGGATTTCTACCAGTCGTTCACCTTTTGCGATTTGTGCCTGGGTAAATTTATCCAATTCCGAACCAAACTGCGCAAACGAAGCCATTTCCCTGTATTGCGCCAACGTAAGCCGCAACATGCCTGCAACTTTTTTCATTGCCGGTATTTGTGCGTTTCCTCCCACCCTTGAAACAGACAACCCTACAGAAATCGCAGGCCTTACACCGGCATTAAACAAATCGCTTTCAAGATATATCTGTCCGTCAGTAATGGAAATAACATTTGTCGGAATATAAGCAGAATAATCACCGCCCTGTGTTTCCACCACGGGAAGTGCGGTCAATGACCCGCCGCCAAGCTCATCGTTCAATTTCGCCGCTCTTTCAAGCAACCTGGAATGCAAATTAAAAATATCTCCCGGAAATGCTTCCCGCCCCGGTGGACGTCTTAAAAGGAGAGAAATCTGTCGGTATGCAATCGCATGCTTGTATAAATCATCATACATAACAACCGCATGCATGCCGTTATCCCTGAAATATTCTCCCATAGCGCAACCTGCATAGGGCGCTATATACTGCAATGGAGCGGGATCTCCAGCAGATGCAACGACAACAATGCTGTTGTCCATTACATTATTTTCTTCCAACGTCTTCACAACACTCGCAACCGTCGACATCTTTTGCCCGATTGCCACATAGATACAATACACCCCTGAAGTTCTTTGGTTGATAATGGTATCAACCAAAATCGCCGTTTTTCCTGTCTGCCGGTCACCGATAATCAGTTCACGCTGTCCTCTTCCGATAGGAATCATTGCATCAATCGCCTTTATCCCTGTCTGCAAAGGCTCTTTGACTGGTTGTCTTTCCACTACGTTCGGAGAACCGCCCTCTATGGGCCGGAATTCTTCGGTAGCGATAGGACCCTTTCCATCGATCGGCAGGCCCAGCGCGTTCACTACACGCCCCAACAGCGCCTTTCCCACTGGTACCTGAACAATTTTCCCCGTCGTTTTTACAATATCGCCTTCCTTTATTTTGTCCTCGGAACCAAGTAAAATTGCGCCCACATTGTCCTCTTCCAGATTCATGGCAATGCCATATACGTTATCCGGAAACTCCAATAATTCGTTTGACATGCATTCATCAAGACCATAAATACGGGCAACGCCGTCACCGACCTGCATCACGTGGCCGACATTTTCTAACTTTAACTTTTCTTCGTAGCTTTCAATTTCTTTTTTTATGATTGAAGCAATATCCCCTAACGCCATATACACCTACTCCTGTATAAACCATTAAAATCATGTGGCAAGTTTACACCTGACACGAAACAAACCTGGCCAAGAATATAATATCCATAGTGACTTTCCAACTTTAAGAAACAAGCAGGCGGCTATGATTAATTTGCCCTGATTTCCATAAGTTTCGACCTTAAATTTCTCAACCGGCTGACAACACTGCCGTCAATCATTTTATTTTCAATCTCAACTACAAGTCCTCCCAGGATTTGTGGATTTTCAACAACTTCGACCTCCACAATCTTCCCGGTGAGTTTTTTTATGCCTGCCCTGAGATTTTCCAGCCTCTCGCCATCTATAGGTATTGCAGCCTGTATTTTTGCCCTGACCACTCCTTTTTTCTTATCAACAACCCTTCTGTACACATCAGGGATTACGTCTAAAAGCGCCTCTCTCCTTTTATCCACCAATAAATACAAAAAGTTAATCATCAATCCGGAAACGTATTCGCCAAACACCGCTTTGATAGTATCTTTCTTTTCCTTACGTGTTATAGAAGGATGCAGGAGCATCTTCTTAAAGTCTTCATGCCTTGCCATTATATCAGAAAGCAGATCGAGATCCTTTTCCATCTGTCCGAGCAAATCCTTATCAGCCGCCGCTTCAAGAAGTGCATTCACAAAGGTAACCGCAACACTCTTATCTAACACTCAACCCCCCCATATCTTTAATCACATCATCAACCAATGTTTCCGCAGTCTGCCGATTGATGGACTGTTGAATTATGCGGGAAGAAGCCAGCATAGAAAGGGCAACCACCTGGTCCCTGATTTCGGTAAGGGCCTTTTTCCTTTCCTGTTCAATGCCTTCCTGAGCTTTCAAACGAATCAGTTCCGCCTCATCCTGCGCACGCTTTACAATCCCCTCGCCAAGTTTTCCCCCTTCATTGATCGCTTCCTGAATCTTGACTGCCGCAGCAGTTTCAACCTCAGCAAGTTTCACCTGATAGTCGATTTTCATCTTTTCGGCGGCGGATTTGTCCCCTTCTATCTTTGCGTAAGTGCTTTTTATCCCTTCCCTTCTCTCTTTTATGAGAGCCGATATTTTGCCAAAAAGAAACTTTTTGAGCACAAAAAGCAGTATTATAAATCCAACGCCCTGGACTATAACGGACTTAAAATTTATTCCAAGGGTATTTAAAATGTCCAATGAAATCTCCTCCTCCACCAATTCTTACTTGATAGCGTGTTGAATTACCTCTAAAACAGCTTCCGTCTTTGGCAATTTTCCAAGAAGGATAAAAGACACCATCAATGAATAAATCGTCAGAGATTCAATAAACGCAAGACCAACAAACATAACTAATTGTATCTTTCCCGCCATATCAGGCTGTCTGGCCATACCATTTGCCGCACCATAAACTGCAATTCCCTGCCCAATACCGCACCCAAAGGCAGCGATAGCCAATAATGACACTGCAATAGCTAATAAAGCAAAATATACCA
>MHYI01000092.1:0-236 GCA_001828295.1 Planctomycetes bacterium RBG_16_41_13
ATTGGGTGCGGCCAGGGTGCAACGTCTACAACCTTGCCTGAAATCGAGGCGTGCACGTTTGCAGAAACAAATCCCTGTGCTTCACCAACCAGTTGGCCTTTTTTTACCATATCTCCTTCTTTTACAATCGGCTTGCAGGGTGCGCCGATGTGCTGACTCATAAACAAATAAACGGCCTTTGGAAGCGGAGCAGATACCTCTCTCTTCCCCTTCGTAAGGAGTTTTCCAGCATCTTC
>MHYI01000092.1:335-5590 GCA_001828295.1 Planctomycetes bacterium RBG_16_41_13
AGTCCCCTTTAACGAAAGGGGACTCAGGGGGATTTTTAATACTTTTACTGTAAAACTATGAGAGCTTATCGCAAGGCACGATCAATCTGGCGTATAGCCTGTTTAAGACGAAGTTCATTCTCTACGATCGCCAACCGCAGGTATCCCTCGCCATTTTCTCCAAAAGCTGCACCAGGGGCAACGGAAACCTCGGCTTCATTCATAAGTTTATAGGCAAAATCTACGGAACCCATAGATCGCCATTTTTCAGGGATAGGCGCCCACACAAACATGGATGCCTTTGGTTTCTTGACATTCCATTTGATACGGTTCAGACCATCGCAAAGCACATCCCTTCTGTTTTGGTAAATTCCTGCCTGCGCTTTCGTATATTTGTTGGATTCTCTGAGTGCGATAATTGAGGCAATTTGTACTGGTTGAAATATACCGTAATCATAATATCCTTTAACTTTTGCCAGGGTACCGACGAGGTCTTTGTTTCCCACGCAAAATCCCAATCTCCAGCCAGCCATATTAAATGATTTAGACATAGTGTTGAATTCTACGCCAATATCTTTAGCACCCTTGACCTGTAAGAAGCTGGGAGGCTTGAAACCGTCGAATGCGATTTCACAATAGGCAAAATCATGGACGATAATAATATTGTATTTCTTGGCAAATGCCACAATCTCTTCAAAAAAACCTATTTCAACGGTAGCGGCAGTGGGATTATGGGGAAAATTCAGAATGATTATTTTGGGCCGTGGGATAAGGCTTTTGGCCGTATTCATTAAGTTTGGTAAAAACTTTTCGTCTTCTGTGAGCGGCACGCTTATTACGTTGCCACCAGCAAGATTTACGGCATGAATGTGAATGGGAAATGCCGGATTAGGAACTAAGGCAGTTTCTCCGGGATCTAGTAATCCCAGGCACAGGTGAGATATCCCTTCTTTTGATCCGATGGTGCAAACTACTTCTTTTTCCGGATCGAGGGTTACATTAAACTGCTTTTCGTAATATTTGGCAACTTCACGCTTGAGATTGAACAAACCGGTGGCAGAAACGGTATATCTGTGATTTCTTGGATCCTGTACAGCCTCGCATAATTTTTGAATGATCGGTTGGGGTGTAGGATCATTTGGGTTCCCCATGCCAAGATCAATAATGTCGATATTATTGCGCCGTTTTTCGTATTTTAGGGCATTTAACCTCCCAAATAGGTAAGGAGGCAACTGCTTAACCCTGTTGGCAATATTAATTACAAAATCTTCGGGCATTATGTCTTTTCTTTAGAATCGAATTGTATTATTTACAAAAAAACCTTTTTGGATTTAACTACTTATTAAGCTGATAAAAAGTTGTTAGAGAATTTAATCGGTAGTCAGACTTTTCGTGATCGAAGCATTTTCTATAAGGCTAATCAGCCAAGCACCCAGTCTTTCTTTGTAATGCTGGTTCCTGGCAATCTTTTCCAACTCTCCCCGAACAGCCTTGAAACCCTTGTTACTTGAGGCCTTTTTATCAGTGATTTTAATAATATGGTAACCATAATCTGTCTTGATAATATCACTAAGTTCACCGACCTTTAAATGTGCGACCTGCGCTCCGATACCATCCTTTGGGCTAAAAGGCTGCATCTTGCCGCCCCGTACTGCTGAGGCTCGATCGATAGATTCGTTTTTTGCCAGGGTAGGAAAATCGGCGCCTGATTTTAATTTTTTGAGCGCCTCTTCTGCCTCCCTGCGTGTTTTGAAGACGATCTGGCTGGCCTCGATCTTTTCACCATATACCTCGTCGTATATTTTTTGTAGTTCTTCTTCCGTGATGGTAATTGTTTTTTCTATAGCCTTTTCGGCAAGGAGTTCAACCTCGGACTGTTTCCTCATCTTTTTGGATAACTTTTCCTCAAGTTGGGCAAGACTGCTATCAACCTTGGCTAATTCCTTCTCAAGATCCGCCTTGTCTTTTATTTGATAGGCACGCATTAAACTTTCGATTTCAGTGTTAATGAGTTTTTTTAGATGTGCTTCTATTTCCGCACTTGTGACGGAGATTCCTTCTTTTTTTGCTGATTGGTAGATCAGTGTTCTTCGTATAAGCACATCTAGTGCATCTTCTCCGTACGTATCAGTCAATAGGTTATAAAGTTCCTCCCTGGTGATTTTTTGTCCGTTTACAATTGCTACGACGTTTTTATCGGTGATAATTTTCGGTTCGTCTTTTATGGGTTTGGTAGTATTTTTCACTTCCCCAAAGATTGTTTGGTTAAAAAACAATCCTGCAGAAATTGTTATAGTAAAAAGAGTAACACATACATAAGTTTTCATTATAGTCCACATTTCTATTAAAAAGAGTTATAGTAATACGAAAAAATGTATAACCTTGATTTTGAATTATATCACAGTTAAAATTACAGTGTCAATGTTTTTTGGTTTAATATGCATGGCGGAGGGTATGAAGTGACGGCGATTATACTTGCAGGTGGGAAAAACCGAAGAATGGGCTCGAATAAAGCATTTCTTAAGTATGGCTCTACAACATTCATCGAACATCAGTTAATGATGCTTCGTAAAATTTTTGATGAAATCATCCTGTCTGCTAATGATGCGAAAGCCTACGCCAGCTTGAAATTACCGATTGTATCCGATATAGTACCAGGAAAAGGTCCACTGAGTGGTATTTGTGCCGGACTGAAACGCGCTACAAGTTCTCATGCTTTTGTAATTGCCTGTGATATGCCCTTTATTAATGAAAAGCTAATTCTTTACCTCAAAAGTCAGATAAACGGTTATGATATAGTTGTACCAAAGACGAGTCGCGGGCTGGAGCCTATGCATGCCTTTTATTCCAAAAATTGTATACAGCCGATGTATCGCTGCCTTGAGGAAGGGAGATTGAGGATCATTGACTCTTTCTCAGACGTAAAAGTGAAGATCGTCGATGAAAAGGAATTCGCGGGATTGGATGCATCTATGCTATCCCTTATCAACCTGAATACTCCCGAGGAATACAAAAAATATTGTAATAGCGATTAATATGTTCAATCGTATAAGAAAATTATGAGTTTATTACCTGATCTGTTTATACAAAATTGTGGTCAATTGCTGACGGCTGCAGGTGCATCTCAAATGCCTAAAACATTGCAAGGTATGAATGATATCGGGATTATTTTGGATGGCGCTGTTGCTATAAAAGATGGGAATATTATTGACGTTGGAACGACCAGGCAACTTGGAAAAAAGTATAACAGAAAAGGCGTACATATTATCGATGCCTTGGGGAAGGTTGTTTTGCCTGGATTTGTGGATTGTCATACTCATGCTGTTTTTGGCGGCGACCGTGCGGGAGAATTCGTCCAACGCATTCAGGGAGAGAACTATGTAGAAATTTTAAAAAAAGGAGGTGGAATATTAAGTACCGTTAAAAAAACCCGTAAATTAACGCTCGAAAAACTTGTAGAGGTTTCTAAAAAACACCTCGATACCATGCTTCTACAAGGTACAACCACGGCAGAGATCAAGAGTGGCTATGGACTCAACAAAAAAGATGAGCTAAAAATCCTTAAGGCCATACAATATCTCCAAAAAACACACCGGATAAATATTATATCTACTTTTTTAGGAGGCCATACAGTACCGGCTGAATATAAATCCAATCCTAACGCCTATGTTGATTTAATATGCAATATGCTGCAAGAAGTAAAACCTTATGCAACCTTTTGTGACGTCTTTTGTGATGAGGGAGGCTTTGATGTGCAACAATCTGAAAGGATGCTCAGTGCCGCTAAAAAGCTGGGTTTCAGGCTGAAGATTCATGTCAATGAATTTAAGGATATCGGGGGTCTGCCACTGGCCATTAGATTGTGTGTAACGTCAGCTGACCATCTTGACAATATCAGACATCGTGATATATTAAAATTAAAAGAGAGTGGAATTATTTGTGTGCTGCTGCCAGGTGTGCCCTTTTTTTTAATGAAGGACAATTATGCGCCGGGAAGAAAAATGATAGAAGATGGGTTGCCTATTGCACTGGCAACTGATTTTAATCCCGGCACCTGTCCCTGTGAAAATATACAGATGATAGTTACGTTAGCGTGTCTCAAGTTGGGTATGACACCAGCACAGGCTATCAATGCTGTCACAATAAATGCTGCACATGCCGTAGGAATGGCGGATCGGATTGGAAGTATAGAACTCGGTAAGCAAGCAGATATGATAATCCTAGATATCCAGGATTATAATCAAATACCTTATTATTTCGGTACAAATCACGTAAAAAACGTATTAAAAAAAGGAACGCTGATTGTTGAGAATAAGCAACTCGTTGATCTTCGTTAGCAATGCAATAACAATGCTCATTGTATATAAGGGAGAAACGCAATCTCCTCTGATATAAATTAACCTTTACAAAAAACGGAGGAAACATATGAAAAGTAAATATTATATGTTCGTTCTTTTTGTATGGTGTCTTTTGGTAAATGGGTCATCTTATTGTATAGCCGAAGCAAAGAAAAAGGCGGAATCTGTAGTATATGGAGTGACGATAGTAGCAATGGATGCTCCCTTACGAGCCACTATTGGGAGAAAAGTCTTTGTCGAAGTGCTTATTGGCAACGAGCGGACAACAAAGGTGACCACTATATTGACAGTAACCTGTCCTACAACAAAACAACAAATAGGCCGTGAGGCTGAAACACTGGATAGCCTGTCTTCTCAGAAAATTGTATATAGCTGGAATACCGAAGGACTAAAGGAGGGAACGTATGTACTAAGGGCAGAACTGCAGAAGGTATCTGATGAGACAGTTATTGATGACAATGTAAGGCAGGTAGAAATCCTTTTAGAGCGTTAGTTACTTTGCTTTTTTAACCGTTCGTATTTAGCAAATTCGTTGTCGGCTTCTGACAGCATGCCTTTCTTTTTGTAAGCAAGCCCCAGGTTGTAATGTACATTGGCCATATTCGGTTTAATAGCTGCAACTTTTTGAAACTCCTTTATAGCCTCATCGTACATGCCTTTTTTGCCATATTCAATACCCTTCTCGTTAAGCTTTTTTATATCTACACCACTATCAACTTCGCTTTTTCGTTCTTCAGTTATTCCCCCTGCAGACACTACTGGAGGAAAGGACTGAACAGAAGAGGTATCTTCTACATTCTGGATAGCAGACGTCTTCTTAGCAGCTGTCTTTTGTGCTGTGATCTTGGGCTTAGCACTGGCTTTTTTTGCCGCCACCTTTGTTTTTTTAGAAGAGGTAGCTACTTTAGATTTGCTGGA
>MHYI01000092.1:5669-6844 GCA_001828295.1 Planctomycetes bacterium RBG_16_41_13
TTAGCTTGTCCTTCTCAGACGCAAGCATATTGATGCGCCCTTCGAGGTTTTGGTTCATTGCTTCAAGGTTATCTGTTTTTTGTTCTAATCCATCAATCGTCTGGCAAAGCCCTGTACGTAATTGATACATCGCACTTTCCTGAAACCACTCCGTTGGATCATTATATTCGCAGTGGGCTGTTTTGAGGTATGCAACTGATGCCACCGATATCAAAGGAACTATAAGGGCTACATATTTAATTATTTTTTTCATTATTTTCTTCCTCCTGAGCTATGTAGGGGGTGAAAAATATTCGCAAGGTTGATTTTTAGATATATTACATCTAAGAATTGAATTTGCAAGTATTTTTACTCATTTTTACAAAATATTTATAACATGGACGCACAGTCTGTTTATGAGGTAATTGGTTTTTTACATTGACTTCTTTTGTAAATATCAATATCATTTATTTCGTTAAAACAAATATTCCTACTAACCCTTTTGGAGTATAGGTAGATGAAAAACCCAAAAACCAGGAAGAGCCTTTGTTTCGGATGTAATTATGCGATTATCTTGGATGGTAAAATTGCTTTTTGTAATATACTCATGCGTAACGCGTCATACAAGTCGTGTACTGCGTTTGAACGTAATTGGCAGATAAACGATATCGTTCCGGAAAAAACGAAAGAAAGAAAAAAAGATCATTAAAAAGTTTTCCTGTCCCTTTATTCCTGACAGTAAAAACAGTATAAAGAACGGTGGTTCAAGAACGGTTTGCTGTGTGCTACAATTCAAATAAAAACGGGATAATGTTGCATGACATCATCCCTTTTTTATTGACTAGATTTTCAATACATGCTAAACTTTGTAAAATTTTAACTTTATATTATGAATGAACAGGATACATTGGCTCTTTTATTATTTATTGTAATGCCTCAATGTCGTTTCAAAAAGCCATGTAATGCAAATGCACGAAGAACACAAATTTAGTCGCTTTAGATGTATTATTTCGCAATTCAATTCATGGAGAAGGGAATGAAAGCAGAAGAAGTCGCTCAGTTTAAAAAACTACTCCTTTCGCTGAGAGAAAGGCTAGTAGGGAAGGTAGATGTTATGCAAGGAGAGACATTAAAGAAATCCAGGCAAGATGCCTCTGGTGATCTATCCAATGTTCCGATTCATATGGCAGATGTGG
>MHYI01000092.1:6851-7079 GCA_001828295.1 Planctomycetes bacterium RBG_16_41_13
CAACTATGAACGTGATATTATGATAGAACTCATACAGAATGGAGAAGAAGGTGTCCGCAGTATAGATACTGCCTTAGAAAAGATTGAAGAAGGCGCTTTTGGTATTTGTGAATTATGCGCGAAAAAAATAAATAAGGAACGACTCAAGGCAGTGCCTTATGCAACACTATGCATAGATTGTCAAAGGGAAGAGGAGACTGATAGCGTTTAAAACACGTTTATGAAAAA
>MHYI01000093.1 GCA_001828295.1 Planctomycetes bacterium RBG_16_41_13
AATACCTATTGTGCCGCCTCTGGCGAAAGGGAACGACGGAGAAATATATAACATTAACGCAGATAGCGTAGCGGCATTTATCGCAAAGGCGCTTGGGGCGGAAAAACTCGTGTTTTTATCGAATACTCATGGTATTATGACAAGACCAAACGACGAAACTTCTTTTGTTTCCACTCTGCATGAGGACGAGGCACATTCGCTTATTAATAAAAAAATTATCAACGGAGGAATGCTTCCCAAAGTATTCGCCTGTATTGCTGCTGTAAAAGCAGGTGTTAAAAAGGCACATATCATTAACGGGCAAATACCCCATGCACTTTTGCTGGAGATTTTTACCGATAAAGGAGTGGGAACCCAGATCATTGTTTAGCAGCCGGTATGGGCATTTTTTTAACAATTTATTTTTTTGAAAAAACGAAACAGTTGCGTAATTTTTTATTTTCTATTTATCTGTCTTTTTGAAATAATTCACTGTAATGAATACGCAAGAAATCCAAAATATTTATGAACGCTACGTTATTCCCAATTACACCAGAAATCCGATATTGCTGGTAAAGGGGAATGGTGTGGAAATATGGGACGCTGAAGGCAAACGTTACCTCGATCTTTTTTCAGGTTGGGCAGTCAGTCTGCTTGGGCATTGCCATCCCGCGACGGTAAAAGCCATTCAAAACCAGGCGGCAAAACTGCAGCATGCTCCGAACATTTATTACACTGAGCCACAGGGCATGCTGGCAAAATATATTTCTGAAAAATCGTTTGGAGGGCAATGCTTTTTTTGTAACAGCGGTGCAGAGGCAAATGAAGCGGCTATTAAACTTGCACGTATTCATAACTCTGCGAGGGGAAAATACAAAATCATCACCTTCTCCGACTCATTCCACGGCAGAACGATTGCCACAGTAACGGCAACCGCACAGCCAAAATATCACAAGGGGTTTGCGCCGCTTGTTGAAGGGTTCTCCTATGTTCCTTTTAATGACATCGAAGCATTACGAAATGCTATTGACGACAAAACCTGTGCAATCATGCTGGAAACAATTCAGGGTGAGGGCGGTATTAACATAGCAACCAATGAATTTTTGAGGGGTATAAGAAATATTTGCAATGAAAAAGGATTGCTGCTAATCCTCGATGAAGTACAATGCGGAATGGGAAGAACGGGCAAATACTTTGCTTATCAACATTATGGCATTGAGCCGGACATTATGACATTAGCAAAGGCGTTGGGTGGTGGAGTCGCAATCGGAGCTATGACGGCAAAAAAAGAAGTAGCCAAAGACCTCGTACCGGGCAGCCATGCTTCCACCTTTGGAGGAAACCCCCTGGCATGTGCAGCAGGAGTCGCTGTGTTTGAAACCATTGAGAAAGAAAATCTGCTGGATAATACAAAAAAGATGGGGGATTACGCCATGGAACAATTGCGCCTGCTCAAAACACAATGCAATATTATTAAAGAAATACGCGGTGTCGGTCTTATGATAGGAATTGAACTCACAATAAACGGAAGTACTATCATTAAAGATTGCATTCAGGCGGGTCTGTTTCTCAATTGTACCCACGACACGGTTATCCGGTTTATGCCCCCTCTTAACGTAAAAAAAGAACACATCGATGAGGGTTTGGGTATTTTAAAAACAGTCCTCTCAAACTATTAATGTGTCAAAATATTTATGAAAAACAAAGATTTAATTTCTATTGCAGACCTGTCACGGCCTGAGATCGAGGAGATTTTTCAGGTTACAAAAGAGTTGAAAGACCTGCACATAAAGGGTGTTGAGGAAAAATGCCTGAGCGGAAAAATTCTCGGGCTCATCTTTGAGAAAAGTTCCATGCGCACACGGGTGTCCCTGGAAGTGGCAATTGTGCAATTGGGCGGTTATGCCATCTATCAGACACAGACTGAAATTAATCTTGGCAAAAGAGAGGCAATTAAAGATGTAGCAAAAGTGTTGTCACGTTATTTAAACGGGATAGCGATCCGCACATTTGGACACGACACGGTGCAGGAATTGGCAAAATACGCAGCTATTCCCGTCATAAATGCCTTAACGGATCTTTACCACCCGTGCCAGGCGCTCACTGATGTATATACGATTCTGGAAAAATTCAAGACCCTGGAAAATATAAAGATAGTTTTTATTGGAGACGGAAACAACGTTGCAAAATCTCTTGCACAAACCTGCATAAAATTAGACATAGATTTCCACATTGCCTCTCCAAAAGGCTACGAATTCGATGCGGATTTCATTTCGGAACTGAAACACATGGCGAACGGAAAAAACCTGATTCACCTTTACCGGAATCCCGAAGAAGCATCAGAGAATGCCAACGTTATTTATACAGATACATGGACCAGCATGGGACAGGAAGCTGAAGCAGAAATACGCAGACAGGCTTTTAAAAATTATCAGGTCAATGCTGAGCTTTTGAAAAAATGCGCTGACAATGTCAAGGTAATGCACTGCCTGCCTGCCCATAGGGGTGAAGAAATTACCGATGAGGTGATCGATGGCAAATGGTCGGTCGTATATGATCAGGCTGAAAACAGGCTCCACGTTGAAAAGGCAATTTTAAAACTTTTATTAGTCAGATAAAACCATGAGAGTTGACAACCGCAAGTACGATGAATTACGCCCTGTTACCATCACAAGAAATTTTACCAAATATTCTGCCGGGTCTATTCTTGTAGAATCGGGCAATACAAAAGTTATTTGTACTGCTTCAATAGAAGAATACGTGCCGCCACACATTAAAAATACCGGCACGGGATGGATTACCGCTGAATATTCGCTATTGCCGGGCGCGACGCCTTCCAGGGTGCCAAGAGAATCCACAAAAGGAAAGATATCCGGAAGAACGCACGAAATTCAACGCCTTATAGGCCGCTCTTTACGGGCAATTTGCGATCTTGCGCTGTTAAAAGAACGAACGATCTGGATCGATTGTGACGTAATTCAGGCTGACGGAGGTACCCGCACGGCTGCAATCACAGGAGGGTATATCGCATTGGCAGACGCGGTGCAATGGTTACTCGATAAAAATGTTATCAAGGAAAATCCCCTCATCAATAGTGTCGCAGCCACAAGCGCAGGAATTGTAAATAATATCGCATTGCTGGATCTGTGCTATGCAGAGGATGCTGCTGCGCAGGTAGACATGAACTTTGTAATGACCGGCAGTGGAAAATATATTGAAGTACAGGGCACAGGCGAAGAATACGCCTTTGATGAAGATCAATTAGCAAAAATGCTCACATTAGCCCGTAAGGGAATTTGTGAAATAACTGAAATTCAAAAAAAGGCGCTGGGAACGTAATAAGGGACTTGGGATTTTCTATTAACCGTAGCAATCAGCAATCAGCAGTCAGCAGTCAGCAGTCGGCAAATTGCAGATTGAGGACTGAGCTCTTAGGATTTCTCCCTTTGGCAGAAATGACAATTACAGGCATATTAAATTCTTCTATGTCTCTAAAGATGTTATAATTCATCAGGAAAATGTGGTGTTTTTACCGTTGGTTACCATTAATAATACGAAGAAATGCAGGAGGCTGAAATGGGTTCATATGTGAACGAGATTCATTCAAAGACAATTGTTATTACCACGCAAAATCAGAAGAAAAAAGAGGAAATATTAGCTATCACAGGAAACATTCCGGGCATTATTTTTCGCGATACCGAAGATTTTCCTTTTATCCCTGTGGTGGAAGAAGACGGTAAAACCTTCAGGGACAATGCGATTAAAAAAGCAACCACCCTGGCAAAGGCATGTAATACATGGGCAATGGCTGATGATTCGGGGCTTGAAATACAAGCGTTAAATGGACGTCCGGGCGTTCTTTCAAACAGGTATGCAGGCCCTGGCGCCACAGACGAAACAAATATACAAAAAGTACTCTCTGAATTATATAACTTTACCGAAGAAAAACGCGCAGCCAGATTTGTCTGTTCCATTGCACTGGCAAGTCCGCACGAATTACTATTTGTGGTAGAAGATTACTGCGAAGGGTTTATCGCAAAAGAACCAAGAGGTTCCGGGGGTTTTGGGTACGATCCTATTTTTTTCGTACCATATTACAATCAGACACTTGCAGAGCTTTCCCAATTTTCGACATCGGTTAAGAATAAAATCAGCCATCGGGCAAAGGCATTGCAACAATTTAAGGAACGCATAGCCCCCCTTTTGCGTAATAGATAATATACGTATTGGTTTGTAACCTGAACCCGCAGTGGGTATTTATTATACAAGGATAGATGAAGTGATAGTTTTTTGTGTTTTTTGTGCCTTTTCGCGGCTAAACCGTATTTATACAAGGATAGATGATGAGGTGATAGCGTACCCATCCGAATAACGTAATTTCAACCCTGAATTCCCTTCCAATACTGATCAACGAATGACTGGATTTGACTGATCACCCCTTCCTGCCTCACCGGCTGAAAGAGATGTGAAAATCTTCCCTGTTCCCTCAAATATTCTTCAACGGGTTTAAATTTTCGTGGGATAATCGTGTGCCTTATTTCACCATAAACAGCCTCTTTCAACGCCCAAATGCCTGTATCGACCGCAAGTTTTGCAAGTTTTGCCGAATGTGACGGATCGGTATTCCATCCCGGAGGACATGGAGAAAGATTAATAAACAATTTTGGCCCTTTATAGTGTTTTGCCTTTTCAAATTTATTTATCAAATCCACCGGATGGGCGGGAGAAAGTGTTGCAAGATACGGAGGTTTATGGCTTCTCCATATCTCAAAAAGATCCTTCTTATAAAACAACTCTCCCAACGGATTCATTTTCCCTGCCGGAGTAGTGCCCGTATTGGAAGCAAATGGCGTTGCTCCCGAAGCTTGAAAACCGGTGTTGCCATATGCCTCATTATCGGAACACAGGTAATAAAAATCTACATTCCGGTAAAGAGCTCCGGAAGTAGATGCGAGTCCAATATCATACGCAACGCCATCTCCTGTTAATACAACTACCTTTAAATCCTCATCGGGATTTAACCTTCCCTTTTTTATCAAAATATCAAGGGCATCCCTTATCCCCTGCGCCCCGGCAGGGGCGCATGCCATTGCCGTATAAAGCCATGAACTCCTGAAGGGCGTGTAAGGATAGACAGACAAAAGGGTAAAACATCCCGCAGCATTGACGATAACAATATTTTCCCCCAAAATCTTTAGGCAA
Organism: Planctomycetes bacterium RBG_16_41_13; assembly: GCA_001828295.1. The sequence goes on from MHYI01000093.1 coordinate 5,182, forward strand.
TGCCTCAATGATAAAAGCCCGCCACAACCCGCACATGCAGGGGTACCGGGATAAATATTCTCATGCAAAGGAATATCGCGAATAGATTTAATAGTATTCATCTTCATACAAAATCACACCCTTTTGCGATTTACAATTTACAATTTACAATTTTTAAATCGTACTTCGTACATCGTAAATCGTACATTCTTCTGTGTTTGGTTCTGGCTATGCCAGGTTAGGAATTTCAAAAATGTGGTTCTTCCCGATGTTAACCATTTCTGCCGGCGATTTTTTTCAAATTTTCCATTCCGTCCCATTCTTCTTTTGTATAAAGAAGGTATGGATCTGAAGTTGCGCCTGCTTTGTTTGCCTTTTGCAAATGTGCAAAAATCAATTCAAATTCTTCCGGACTGACGTTTTTGCCGCCAAGGCCGCCAATGAAAGAAAGTAAT
>MHYI01000094.1 GCA_001828295.1 Planctomycetes bacterium RBG_16_41_13
GTACCGCAGGAGTGCCTGTTTTTATTAACGCCCAACTGGCTTTACGCCTTGTAGATTCTTCGTTATCCTGGAGGGCCTTTATCAGAAAAGGAACGGCCTTTTCTCCCATAGAAGCCAACGCCCACGCTGATTTTGTACGGGCAAAGGATGCCTCACTTTCCGCATCGGTGACAAGAATATCGTACAAGGCCGCAATTACTTTATCATTTCCACTATTACATGCCGCTTCAATGCAAGCCCCTTTGACAAGCCAGTTCTTTTCTCTTTTAAGCGTCTCCAGCAGGGGAAAGGCGGAACCTTGATTACCCAGAGTGCTCAAAGCCCTTGCAATATCATATCTTACGTTTATATCGGTTTCTCTTTGAAACCGGTCAGTAAGTGCCTGTAGTGATTGTGCTGCGCCAAGCCTTTTTAATGCCAGCACCGCTTCCCTCCTAACGAAGGTATTTTTATCGTTTAAAAGCGGTTCTATCTGTGGTGCAATAGTATTATCACCACAAAAACTCAGTGCCCAAACGGCATTTTGCCTTATCTTTGCACTCTTCTTTTTGAGTAATTTCAGAAGCGGTGGTACCGTGTGTTTATGCGGCAGAACGGCTAATGTTATTGCCGCGGTCCTTGATTCGTCCTCGCCTTCGCTCTGCAACGTGTTCAACAGTGTTTTTATTTTTGTGTGAATAAACGGGTCGTTATTGTCTATCGAAAGCGGCCTTTTTTCACGTTCTTTCTTTTTTATTTCACTAGCGGTGTTTAACCTGGAATTTATATCCAAAATATCCATCGCTACGTAGGGATAATCCACGAGAAGAACATCTACTCCCCGCTTTATCGCCTTCTGTATTATCCGACGGTCATCACTTTCCAGTAAAGAAGTAAATGCGTATTTCTTTTCTTTGCGGATTTGTTTCAGTTTTTCTTCGTTTAGTTCATCGGCGGAAACATACACCAGTCCCTTTCCGAAAGGCCTTGCGTTTTTAGGGCTATAATTCCTCATTGTTCCCCATAAATAAACTTGCGAAGACATCTCATAGGTATTAATCAGTTCTGCAACTTGTTCTTCCAGAAAAATCTGTTGTGTATTTAAAATCAGTTTAAGTTTGTTAATTTTACAAAACATCAGTACATCGGACAGCAAGGGAATACGTTCCCCCTCAAACTCGACGCCCCGCCATGAACCTGCATCGTACTGTTGTATTTCCGAATATAATAAATGGTCAACCCTGCCCATACCATCCGTTGTACGATCAATCGTTTCGTCGTTCATTAATATAAGCCGGCCATCCTTTGTACTACGAATATCAACCAAAACACCGTCTATGCCCAATTCTGCAATCCTGTGCAAAGCAGCAAATGTATTTTCCGGCGTTTCTTCCAAGATACCCCGGTGCACAAAAATTTCCACACGTTGCGTATTTTCTGCGTAAAGCTGCCCTGCAAAGGTTGTTAGAAAAAATACCAAAAAAATTATAATATGACGATTCTTTTTATTTATCCGCATTGCCAGCTTCTTTACTGATAAGTTGCCAGTGAGGTCTGCCTTCCCACGTTATCCTGCCTTCCGCCATATTGAAGTAAACCTTTTCAGAAAAAGTCCTCGAACCTTCTTTTCTTAATTCTGCCTTCGGGCTACCAGTCAGTACTCCCATGTTTTTCGGTAAATCCCAGGTAAAAAATGTGCCGAATCCCTCACTCCCGCCCAAATCTTCGCTATAAAAATAAACGTTGCCTGCGGTAATAATTTTTGAAATCTCCCCGTCTGCTCCCATATATGCATCAATTTGATCTCCGCTCAGCCTTTGTCCGCTTTGGGAAACCTGAACCTCTTCAAAAAACCCTGCCTTTTTTATTACACTATCATATTCCATTTTTTTAAGCCAGGTAACCTTAATGCCTGTTTTGTCCCTTTCTTCGGTGCGACTCATTCCCTTTCCGGTTTCATATAAGCTCCCCTTTCCATCGCACAAGATTTTTTCCCCATTTTCGAAGAAAGTAACCTTGGGGGAAATAATCTGCCTTGTATTTCCCTCCCTGAGGATAGCAAAAGGGGCCCCATATAAAACGGTTACGTCACTTTGTGCATCCCATGCAACCTGATCACCAACCGCCTCGTTCCATAAACCGCCTTTTTTATCAATAATATGAACCTTATCCTTTGCATCAAGGGTTTTCAGGTCATAGTTATTGTCGTTAAACGTTACGTACAAATAATCACACCGGAGAAGGGAATCATCTCTCCGTACTTCAATATTTTCATCGAAGATGGCTTCCCTTGCATCCCCCATGTAATTCATTTTCCCTTCCCATTTCACATTAATCGTTTCATCCTTCGCTTCTGTGTCCGCAGCCTTTCTCTCCGGAATGTTTTTCTCATGGGGTTTTACTCTTAAGCTGCCGGCACACGGAACATCTATTTTGTTTGCGTTTTTATAAAAAATCATTCTGGTGGCGTATATACTGAGATCATCTCGTATAAATTCTGCGTTCTTTGCATCCTCAAGAATTGCGCTTTGCGTATTGACGTCCCATGAAAGTGTGTCTCCTTTGGCAATTTTTGCTCCCTGCGAAGCAAGAACATTTCCGCTTGCAATCGCCTGTTTCGTTATTTTTGTTTCTGCATCAAGAAAAATAACAAGCTTGTCTGAGAAAACGGTAGTGCTGCCCTTCGCAGCTTCAACATTATCGTTGAATGTCATGATATGGAAATCAGGCTCCCTATCAAACACAAGCGGACCGCTGGAACGAATGATTGTTTTTTCTTCCGTTTTTTCCTCTTCAACCGTTTTCCCCATATCCTGTTTTTCCGGTACATGGCTTTGTCCTGAATCATCTTCATACATAAAAAAAAGATCATTTTTCACCCCATCCATTTCCATCTCCGCATCTTTTACGATCCACATCTTTCTGTTGGCGAGATCTACCTCGCAACCCTTTCCGGTGATTACAAGCCCTGTTCCGGTGATAGTGACAAACTCATCGGTATGTACCGACTTATTCCCGGGAAAGTACCGCATATTTTCGGTGTACAACCTGGTTTCCTTATCCAGTTGAACCACGACATTATCGGAAAGGTACCCCTCATTCGAAATCTTATCCATCTCTCCCATGTCCGATGTAATTATCACCTTTTGCGATTCGTTCCCATTATCTTCATCATCCATTACTTCAATTTCCGGTTCAATTATTTTATATCTGTCGTTCTCCAGCAAAAAGGTATTTTTCCCTCTCATTGTGTACGTCTCATTTCCTTCCTTATCGTAGTTGGGGAGAAAAAGCCCGTCAACCGTTTGAGTGATCTTCTCGGATTTTCGTATGTCGTCTATTATTCGTTTATTCTTTAGAGAATCTTCTAACGAAACGACGCTTTCTCCTGGTTTTTCAGCAGGACTTTTTGATTTGGGCTTTGAGAGAATAACTGAAATGATTATCGTAATGAAACAAATGATGGGTATGCTTAAAAATATATATCTTCGTTTAGTCATTATTTACAGGAAAACAAAAAATCTTACTTCTGAAGTGCTTTATTTGTTACAAATATTAATTATGCAGGGCTGGTATGAAAAAAAAATTTAAATATTTATATCTGATTATTCTGATATCGCTCCATGATAATATGCCATTTCTCCTGAAATTTAATTATCTTCTCAGCAACTTCTCTTACAGCGCCACATCCGCCTTTGGCTTTTGTAACGTAAGAAGAATATTGTTTTACGACAGGCATGGCATTGGCAACCGCAACGGGAAAACCGGCGCGGTAAAATATGGGAAGGTCTATGAGGTCGTCGCCAATATAACACACTTCTTCATCTTTAAGCGAATATTTCCCAAGGATATCATTATATACGTCCAGTTTATTTTTGATTCCCTGGTGCACCTCTGCGATATTCAATTCTTTTGCCCGGTGATCTACTGCCTTGCTCGTTCTTCCGCTAATTATTGCCGTTTTAATATTGACACGATGAAGATAAGATATACCCGTGCCGTCCAGCACGTTAAAAACCTTTGATTCCCTCCCTTCACTATCAATAAAGATCGAGCCATCTGTTAAAACACCATCAACATCAATAATAACAAGTTTTATCTCTTTCACCGTATTTAAAATCTAACCTCCAATAAATCCTGCACATCAAAAATGCCGACAGGTGTATGGAAATCGTCAACCACAGGAATTTGGTCAATTTTGTTTTCTCTCAGTATTTTATATGCCTCTTCAACTAAACAACGATTATTGATTACCTTGGGAGAGGGGGTCATAACCTCTTTTATTGTCTTGCATAAAAATGACGTCCCTTCTCTTAAAAGCCTTCTCAAATCCCCGTCCGTAAAAAACCCCGTCAATCGGTTATTTTTATCAACAATACTAACTGCGCCCGGGTTACCTTTTGTTTCCGTCATAATGCCAAGGACATCCAGCAGAGGCATATCTTCATCCGCCACAGGATTTTCCCTGCCTTTGCGCATAACAACTTCAACCGGGAGTAATTTTCTTCCAAGTTCTCCGCCTGGATGATAAAAGGCATACTCCTCTTTGCTAAGATTCCGCTTTTTAAATATCGTTAACGCAAGGGCATCCCCAATGGCAAGCATCGCCGTTGTACTCGAAGAAGGAGCAATGCCTAAAGGACAGGCTTCTTCAACATTTCCAATATCAAGAACGACATCGCTATGCATCGCCAGGGAAGACTTATTATTGCCCGTAATGGAGATTATCTTTGTTCCCATTTGTTTCAGAAAAGGCAAAAGCAACACCACCTCTGTTTCGCCGCTGTTTGACAACGCAAGTACAATGTCGCTGGCAACAATTTTACCAAGGTCGCCATGCCTGGCTTCGGAGGAATGAATCCAATAGGAAGGAGTGCCGGTGCTTGCCAAAGTGGCCGAAATCTTCTGTCCAATAATGCCAGCCTTTCCAACCCCGGTAACTGCGACCCTGCCGGAACACGTAAATATGATGTCTACGGCTTTTTGAAAATGATTGTCAATACGATGAATCTGGTTTTTTATTGCTTCTGACTCGAGTAATAATACTTTTTTCGCATAATCTATATCAGACAGGGGCTGTTTTTCTGTTAAGCCATTCAACATAATGTAAGGATTTTATCTTAGAGGTGAAAGAGATGAAATTTATAACACTTTAGTTCTATGAAATGGAAAAAACTGCTCGTTCCAAAGCCGGAGCTTGGGAACGAGCGTTTCTACTTTTCCAAAAAAACTGTAACACTTTAGTAGGGGCGAAGCATTTGCCCGTTTGGGTATGAACGCATTTATGACAATTTACAGCAAATGCTTCGCCCCTACACTGCGATTATTGTAATTTTTCAAAAAACTAAATTGTTACAAAAAAGTATCGTGTGGTTCGCTAAAAGACTCCAGGAAACTGGCATTGCGTTATTGCTTTGCCGGAGCTGGTTTAAGAAAAGAACGAATCATAGTCACGAACACTACCAGCCAGGCAATATACGCTATATAGATAAATACCTTTGATATGTTTGATATATATCCTATTCCCAGCGCCTCTGCCAGCTTTAGCGTACATGCCGTATACATTCCCAACGGAAACACCAGTCCCCAGTACAGCGGAGTATACTTATACGGCGTTCGGTTATACAAGTACTTCCATATCCCTAGTATTGTCAACAACGGAATCCACCACGTTCCAAATGACCAGAAAAACACAGAAAATCCCTTGACAAATCCTCCCATATCTAAAAACGGTCCCCCTATCTTCGGGATGCTTAAACTTATTACTGCCCCCGCAAGCGTAGTTATCGCCACTGCTCCCATGTTGATCCAGTATGGAGGCACCAACACCTCCGGTGCTATCTTGAAAAATATTAACCGATACGTTATTAACGTTATCATTACCACGTATAAGAAACATCCTATCATCCACCACACCATCGAGGAAAACAGGATAAAGTTTGACGCCTCTGCAAAACGCGGCGATAATAATGCACCAAGCACCGCAACAGACTGCGTGCCTACCGCCGATATTAACCATCCCCCGTGTATTGTGCTCTCTATCCGCTGTTCGTTTTTCAAAAATAACAAGGTGAATGTCGTTAAGGTGATCACCACCCACAGAAATATTCCAAAAAACCACAATGCCTTGGCAACGCACGGGCAGTTAACTACGTTCACAAACTGCGCCCCAAGCACATTGGTTCCGGCTACTATCGTAAAATAAACCAGTCCAAGTTTCGGATTTGATATGTCTGCGTATTGTAAACTCCAGTACATTGTTATCCTCAGTATCTGAATAGTCAATATAACCGCATATGCAGCAATGTTTAAATAAAACAACCCCAGTGCTACCGGCGTTATTCCCAACATATTTGACGCTATAGATATAATGCCTGTTGACATGACAAACGCAAAGTAAGCCGGGTGTAATGCCTTTATCATGTTTCTTATTCCGCCCATGTATCTTTTATCCTCCCTTTTTCTTATTGTTTTTTTCCCTTTCCTTACTGCCCATTAAATCGTTAAATATAGCGTTTGATCTTACTTTTTGCAATCCTTTTTGGTATGCTTTAAACAATTAATACTATATTTTTGATAATAACAAAATAACCGGGGAAATATATATGACATGGTCTATAATAGGAACAATTGCAGCATTGTGTACGACAGTAGGTTTTATCCCGCAAATCATCCGCGGGGTAAAGACAAAGGAATTAAACGATGTTTCCCCGATAATGTTATCCCTTTTACTATTCGGCTGCAGTCTGTGGTTGGTTTACGGGTTACATTTAGGAGATATCATCATTGTGCTTGCCAATGGATTTACCCTTTCTTTCGTGAGTACTATTTTCTCTTTGCGCTTTTTATATAAACACAGGGGCAAATAATAATTGCCCATTTTAAAAAGAATACCTAAGCTGGCATAGCCAGAACCAAAGAAGCACGAAATACGAAAGATGCGCTTGTTTAGAATTTCAAATCATTTTGTCATTAGAATGTGTTTCGGATTTCACCATTAAATATTTTGCCAAAAAGCACGCACTGACGAATGGAAGTGTGCAAAGAAATTACTGATAAGGTACTAAGGGAAGAAGAAAGAACTATGCCTGTTGCAAACCATTTCTTATGGTGAACAGCGTGATTTCAGGCCTTGCAAAAAACCGTACCGGCAAATTAGATACGCCTATGCCCCTGTTTACATACAGTAGCGTATTTCTTTCACGAAAGAGACCCGCAGCATAACGAGCCCCAAATTTTGAGTACACGATAGGCGGTCCATAAAAGGGGAAACGCACTTGTCCCCCGTGAGTATGGCCGGATATAACAAAATCAACATCTTCATGCCGGATTATTTCAATTGCGTCCGGATTATGTGCCAGTAAAATCTTTGGATTCTCATCCATTCCTTTCAGGGTTTTTTTAACATCTATTTCACCCTGCCAGAGATCATCTATGCCCGCAATAAATATATACTCGTTATCCCTATATAAAACAATATGCTCATTTATGAGTAAGCGAATGCCATTTCTCTGCAATTCGTCACAGGTACTTCCCTTATCATCATGATTCCCAAGGATAGCAAAAACTCCCTCTTTTGCCTTCAATTCCGATAATTCTTTTGCCACCGAAGAAAGATAATCGTTGTCGCCAAAAACATAATCTCCTGTCAGGACTATTACATCAGGACATAACGCATTAGTCTTGTGAACACAATGCCTAATAAAATCCTTTGATACATATTTACAATGGTGGATATCTGAAAGTTGTGCTATCCTTAACCCTTCAAATTTCGCCGGTAAATCTTCAAGCTTTATGGCAACGTTGTTTATTTCTACCCAGCGGGGCTCTAAAAAATGGCTATAACTCCCTACGGAGACCATCCCCAGTGCACATCCACCAGCTCCTTTTATAAACGTTCTTCTTGAAATCATACGGGCAATATTTTCCGGATATGCAAAAAAGACAGGTTAATTTGCATGAACTCTTTAAAAAACAAAACGGTTATCTGTTTTTTCTGCATTCATGTACAAAATACTGCAATACATCCGTTTCCGTTATCAGGCCAAGAAGAATATTTTTACCTTCAACCACCGGCAAACAGCCAACCTTTTTATCAAGCATAATCTGTGCAGCATCTTCAATTGTAGTGTCCAGCGAAATGGCAATAACGTCTTTTGTCATTAC
>MHYI01000095.1:0-7076 GCA_001828295.1 Planctomycetes bacterium RBG_16_41_13
CTCATCAGGTCAGAAAATTTTTGCAACAAATCCCAAAGGCTCACCCCTTCAAGAGGAATTTTCTCTTCATTTTCTACCGCTGTTTCTAAGGGATTTTCATAATACAAACGTTTCCATTTTCTGCCCCAATGATCCGCTTTATGAGACAAGACGATAGAAGTTTCCTTGTATTTTTTATATTCTAACAATTGTTTTACCAAAGAAGTCCTTGGATCTTCAATTTCATCTTCATCTTTTATTTCGGTCTTTGGAAGGAGCATATACGATTTTATATACATTAACGTTGCGGCCATTATCAAAAAATCGCCGATATTGTTCATGTCAAGCGTCTGCAATGCATCCACATAGTGCAAATAGTGTTCTGTAATCCTGGAAATAGGAATATCATAAATATTTACCTCTTCCTTTTTAATCAAATAAAGGAGCAGATCAACAGGACCGTTATAAATGTCCAAATCTACTTTATAATTATCCGTTATTTCCATAAGGCTTATCCTGCTAAAAGTAAAAGTCCTGCATTTTTCTCTGCCGCTTCAATAAAAATGCCGTCCTCCCTTTTAAGATAATCCGGAGAAAAGCCTCAGGAAGTATTTTATCGGAGGGCCAAGCACCAGGCTAAGAATAGACACCCCAGTAAAATTTCCCATTACAATAAGCCCTAACAGGATAAAGGGTCCGTAACGTTCTATTTCTTTGTATCGGACGGACAGTCGATACGGCAATAAGCCTTCCAGGATATGTGAACCGTCAAGAGGAAAAATTGGGATCATATTAAAAAATGCCAATGACAGGTTTACGACAATCACCGTGATTAATAAATTAAATATCATCATGGAGAGATTTGACGGCAGGGGAATATTGCGCAATAGTTGAAATGCCATGCCAAATAAAAATGCCGAAATGAAATTAGATGCAGGGCCGGCAAATGAAACAATCATGTTATCCCTGCGTGGAGTTCTAAAATTATTGGGATTTATGGGAACAGGTTTGCCCCATCCAAAACCTGCAAAAACAAAACATAACGCACCCATAATATCAATATGGGCAAGCGGGTTTAACGTTAATCTGCCTTGTAGTCTTGCGGTTGGGTCGCCACACCTGTTTGCCACCCAACCATGAAAAAATTCATGTATCGTCAACGCATAAAGGATTGCTGGTATTGTTATGATTAAATTGTTTATATTAAAAATCGGTCTGTTCCTATTGTTAAAATTTTAAAAATTATAAAAAATATTAACACAATAAAAATATGTTGTCAAGTTAGCAGAACAATTTGATTTATGCAAATTTCCTTTTATTTTAGCACAAATAGACGTATAAATTTTAATTGCATTGCATATGTGTAATGAAAGCCGAATATAAAGAAACATCCGCGAAATTATACCAAAAGTACCGGAAGGCGTACAAACACAACATGGGCTATTATCAAATGTGTTGTATGTGGCCAGTGATCAAACCACCTGATATCATTGAAGATACAAAACAGATACTTGATAGAGAAAATGGCCGGATTTTATGAGGGAACCGAAAGTAAAAACGAAGCGAAACCATTAACAGAAAGGGCAAAAAAGATTTATTCATATTATCAGAGGTAAGGGATGATGTTATTTTCCAGTGAGTCAGGGCAACAGTGTCGATAATAAGTTGTGCGGGTTGGGTTGAGGCGAAACCCAACAAATCAGGGTTAATCCCACTTAAGAAAAGGGGAAACAGGGGATTGTATTCTTCGAAAACAATTTTTTAGATACCGGTTAAATAATATTTGATGAACGCTTCTTGTCGTCGTAAACTGTTAAAGAAATCGCGGCGATTATTATGATACCGGCAAGCTATTTCTCACCCCTTTGTCGAAATAATTACGCTTGTATAAAGTCGGGAGACCGGTGCTCCATTTTTCAAAGAGCTAAAGTGTTTCGAAAATGCAAAGTTTAAAAACAAACAAGGATAATTGAAAACCTGAGAGGAAAAACTGTTGTTCATTAAGAGATTTTTCCGTTTAGCCCTAACAAGACAGACAGCGAAAGCAGCTATCTCACTGCCACTTCATTGCTACCTGTTGCAGCGGGCATTATACCCTGAAAGGGCGTTAAATGCAGATACTCGTCGATGCTGATGCGTTTCCAGGTGTGATAGTGGATATCCTGTTCCGGGCAGTTGAGCGTGTTCGCGTTCCGTTGATTCTGGTCTCGAATAAGCAACTGAGGGTTCCTCAATCTATGTACATTTCGGGTATTACTGTATCTACGGGTTTTGATGTGGCAGATAATCGTATCGTTGCGATGGTTCAACAGGGCGACCTGGTTATTACTGCGGATATACCGCTTGCATACCGTGTTGTTGAGAAGGGCGGATATGCGATTGACCCGCGAGGCGACCTCTACACAGAAGCGAACATAAAACAGCGGCTGGCTATGCGCAATCTCCTGGATGAACTCCGGGCCGGCGGTATGATTACAGGCGGCCCATCTTCGTTTGGCCGGAAAGACATTCAGTCGTTTGCCTGCCAACTTGATCGTTTTCTGACAAAACATTGTAAGGGTTGAAGGAGCATAACAATGGCATGCATGCAGTCGCTCCATGCTTCGCGCCGTTTATGCTTATACGTGAGAAGCTTAAAAATGAATAATTGGTTTTTGTATTTGATACGATGTAAACATGGAAGATTATATACAGGCATTACCACCGATGTGGAAAGAAGATTTGCAGAACACTCAAGTGATGATAAAAAAGGATCAAAATATTTAAGGGGAAAAGCACCTTTAACGCTGGTTATGAAAAAGAAGATTGGAAGCAGGGGTATGGCGCTAAAGATGGAAGCAAGGGTAAAAAAACTATCAAAAATCAAAAAGGAAATGTTCGTGGAGGGTAAAATCCAAATAAATATATGAACAAAAATAAACCGCGGGATCAAATAGAAGACAAATACAAATGGGATTTGTCTGTTTTGTATGCATCGGATGATTGTTGGGAAAAAGACTACCGGAAGGTGGAAAAAGGACTTTCTCAACTCATGGCGTTTAAAGGTTCTCTTGCTGATTCGGGCAAACTCGGGCAGTTCATGCAGTTTTACATTGATCATTCTGTCGTGAGAGAAAATTTATATGTGTATGCGCATGTACGCTTTTTTGAAGATACCCGGAATGCCGTGTATGAAGAGATGAAGGGACGTATCGAACTGCTTGTTTCAAAGATTTCGGCAGAAACCGTTTTTATAAAAAAAGAGCTGTCATCTTTATCGCTTGATGATATCGATACGATGATTCATGAAAATTCTCAGCTTGCAGGGTATCGCTTCTTTTTGAAAAGCTATGCCCGATACAAACCGCACATCCTTTCGGAGGAAACTGAAACTGTTTTAGCGGAACTAGAGATTGCTTTAAAAAAGCCTGATGATGTTTTTTCGGCCTTTAATGATAACAATATTTCATTTGAGGAATTTGAACACACGGGGGAAAAAATCCACCTCTCTCATGCAAAATATGCCCAACTATTAGAATCTCCTGACCGGGATCTCCGGCAGAAGGTTTTTGATTATTACTATAGGCCTTTCCGTCAGAATATTGATGTACTGGCAAATACCTATGCTGCAAACGTACTTGCAAATATTAAGCTGGCGAAGGTGCGCAATTATGCGTCGATGCTGGAAATGTCCCTGTTTCCCGATTATGTGCCAAACAAGGTATTCAGGAATCTCGTTGAAGTCGCGAAAGAGAATATTGATGTGATCAGCGAGTTCAATGCCCTCAAACGGGAAGAACTAGGAATAGAAGCATTACACTTCTATGATAATTATGTTCCCCTGGTTAAAGATGTTGATAAAAAATATTCCTATGAAGAGGCGCGTACTTTGGTTCGCACTGCACTTGAACCGCTTGGGACTGAATATCTCAGGAAGTACGACGCTACCGTTAGTGCACGGGTAATTGATGTTTTTGAATCTCCCGGCAAAAGATCAGGGGCGTTCTCATGGGGGAGTTATGCGAGCCTGGGATTAATTTTCTTAAATTACACGGAAAAGTTTTCGGATGTTTCAACATTTGCACATGAATTCGGCCACTGCCTGCATCGGGATTATTCCATTGAAAATCAACCATACATTTATTATCAAAATCCTATCTTTCTGGCAGAAATAGCCTCGACATTCAATGAAGCGCTACTGTTTGATCATATGTCAAAGATTGCCGAAACCCGCGAAGAGAAGAAATTTTATCTGTATCATAATATGAAACGTATAGAGGCAACCTTCTATCGGCAGACCATGTTCGCAAATTTTGAAAAGGATATTCACGAGATGGCAGAATCCGACAAGGTGCTGACCTCGAAAAGCATAACCGGCATTTACCTGAAAAATCTTGAAGCCTATCTGGGTAAGGGAATGGTTATTGATGAACAGTTAAACTACGAGTGGGCAAGAATTCCTCATTTTTACAATGCCTTTTATGTCTACAAATATGCTACCAGTCTGTCCGCGGCAATAGCTTTGTCTGAGCGCGTAGCCTCCGGTGAAAAAGGCGCCGTCGAAGATTATCTGACATTTCTGGGGGCAGGGTCACACAAAGAACCGCTTGAAATACTGAAAGACGCCGGGGTCGACCTTACCGGAAAAGAAGCATATGAAGTGACGGTTAACAAATTCAGGAAATTACTGAAAGAATACAAATCATTATAAGGGGAATGATTTGTAATGGCAAGGCGTGCCTTGCTACTACCAGGGTCGCGTCAAATTCTTATTTAACCAATTACAACATAAAGAATTACCGTGAATCTAAAAAACGGCTTGTTTATGGTAATATCAAAACACTTCAACACGACTTTGACGTGGCCCTGTTGCTACTACAAGGAAAATGTTTTATTCCTGTGATTTAGGGAATGTTTGCGTCAAAGGGGGCCGCCCCGCCTAGCGGGCGCAAACATACAATTACGTGCGCCGTAATTGTCATTGTCCCTTTATTTTGTACAATAAAAGCCCATATTATATAATTGGCACAGGTGAATATCTTTTTCAAAAAACCAAATTGTTAGTAACACTTTAGCTTTTTGAAAACTCATGTGGTGCGACGAACCTCGTCGCACTACATATGACAATTTCACGTTTCAAAAGACTAAAGTGTTACAATTGTTACGAAGCCTCTAAAATCAAGCATGGTGTCCCCGTAATTCTCTAAACGTTTTGGAAAGAAGAACAATATGTTTCCCGATAAAGAGTACCTTTTAAAGGTAGTGAAGGCGCGCATGCCTTTTGGCAAATACAAAGGGCGATTGTTGATAGATTTGCCTGAAGCTTATATTGTATGGTTTGCCCAGCAGGGATTTCCGAAAGGTGAATTAGGCAATATGCTTGAATGCGTCTACGAAATCAAGCTGAACGGACTGGAATATTTATTGAATCCACTGCGATAATTTAATATGCGTACGTTGGGGGAGGATGAGATGCTCTCTGCTTCCTGGATTAAGCGACAACGAATCCACCGTTCCATTATTATTGGTGGATTCGGTGCGAAAAAGCCGCACCTTAATCCACCCTACACGTTTGAAACACTAAATAAAACAATACTGTCTTAGCAAGCATGTATATTAACCCTGACAGGGTTTGGAACCCTGTCAGGGTTGCTTCTTTTCCAATCAATCAGAAACTATGCAGATATCCCGTGCTTTTACATATATGGCAGACAGTGTTTTTCTTATTTTTCCTGCCCAAAATTTCTTTTCGGGCGGAAACGTACATTTCGTTATTCCATATTTGCGCAAAGGATTCCCTGTGAATATTGCCAAATGCAAATGTTTCGCTATATACGGCGCAACAGGGCAGTACTGAGCCGTCCCAATTAATAACGGTTTCCGTCCAGGGAAGTGTGCAGGCGATTCGTTTTTTCTTTTTCTCAGGACAAACTAAAAATTTTCGGTTCCCGGGTATCCAGTCGGCATCTCTTTCCAGCGCATCTTGTACTGTTTCAAAGATTTCCTTTCCCATATCAGGCCTCATCTTGTTTATTTTAATCTGGATGCCGATCCCTTTCGCCATTTTCTGCGCATGTTCTCTCTCATGTTCGTTCTGTTTAAAAACATGAAATAGCCATACCAGTTTAGTCCTGCAACCGTGCATTTCCTTTTTTTTTTGAACAAGGCGTTTCATATTTTCTGTCACCAAATCAAAATCTCCGCCAACATGGTATTTGAGGTACGTTTCCTTACTTGCGCCATTACAGGAAATATACAATACCTTTAGTCCGGAGCGTAACAGTTCCTCGATATCTTTGTCCTCCAGCTTCAGCGAAAGGTTTGTGCTAATTTTCACATCAATCCCATACTTTCGGGCATAGTGGATCATTGGCAGCAGATCTTTATTTAAAAGGGGTTCTCCCCAATTATATAACCGGATCAGTCTGAGGTATCTGCCGATTTCATCGAGGATTTTTTTGTACAATTCAAGGGGAATAAATCCCTTTCTGGCGCTGCTGTCATGCTGTCCTGTAGGACACAGGGGACAACGCAAATTGCACACATTGCCGGATTCAATGGTAATTTTTGATGGGAAATACGGTAGGTTTGTCCTGCCAAGGAAGGTATAGATGCGGGATAAAATGGAATTAGACAGTTTTTTCATTGCTTTTTTTTTCTCTGCCATTCCCGTGCGTACGTTCCCAAAGTTTTACGTATTTAACAAATATGTAAAAAGCGTTTGTAATTGCAAGAATGAAGCCGGGCAGGCCGTCCAAAAAACCCCTCTTTAATATGTATACCTTAATAAACTTGTACAGCGGCCTGAAGATGAGCTGAAACAAACTAAAGTTTTTGTTTTGTTCTATCATAATACCGGAAAAAATATCCGAGTAATTATCCATCGTCTTTAATTGGTGGGAAAGATTCCGGTAGTTAAAATGATACAAATCGTGTTTCATATACTGTGTTTTTCCTTCGATACTTACCCTTCCATGCGGATTTGTTCCCTGCCACTTTCCACGTCCCCTTTTGAAGAGACGTAATTGATAATCAGGATACCAGTCGCCATGAAATATCCAGCGTCCAAGGTAACTGCTTCGTCTGGGGTAAAAAAAACCGTCTGCCGTATCACGGCT
>MHYI01000095.1:7133-15910 GCA_001828295.1 Planctomycetes bacterium RBG_16_41_13
AAGGCAAAGCAGCCAGTCTTTCGTTGCCAGCCCTATCGTATGGTTCTTCTGATCGATATTCCCGCCCCATGCGCGCCGATAAACACGTTCCGTATATTCTTTGCATATATCTACCGTTTTATCCGTGCTGAAAGAATCCACAACGATGATTTCGTCTGCCCATTTGACGCTTTCAAGGCAATCACGAATTCTGGATTCTTCGTTAAAGGTGATAATACAGACAGAGACAGAATACGTTCGGGTCATTTTTCTTTCTGCTATATAGAGAGGGTTATGAACGACATGAAGCTGCGCTACTATTTTGTGAAAGCGCTCGTTTCCAAAGCTCAGGCTTGGGAACGTAATGGCATTGGAAACTACATTTGCGGCCAGAATCGTTGGCCACGAAAAGGCACAAAATGCACAGAAAAATCACCCTCTTTTTTGTGTCTTTTGTGCCTTTTTGCGGCTAACCCTTTTGCAAACCTGAACCCGCCTGGAGTTTTTTGAAAAACTAAAGTGTTACGAATATTAAGGTTACGTATTATTTATTTCTCTTCCTGTTCCTGTTCCGGAATATCATTTTCAGTTTCTAAATCATCGGGGGCTGGATTTTCTTCGGGAATTACACGGGCAACCGAGATTAATTTGTCTGATTTACCAATATCAAAAAGTTTGACGCCCTGGGTATTTCTTCCAATGATTCGAATCGTATTTACCGGAGTCCGTATGATCTTCCCACCCTTTGTTATCATAATCAACTCATCGTCTTCCCTGATGCCAAGTAGTCCCACTACCTTCCCGTTTCTTTCAGTAGTTTTAATATTGATAACCCCCTGGCCTCCTCTGTTTTTTGCCGAATACTCTTCAAAATTCGTTCGTTTGCCAAAGCCATTTTCACAGATGGTCATAAGAGATGACTCATCATCGACAACAACCATGCCGCATACTTTATCACCGTTTTTAAGCTTTATTCCCTTCACTCCGCGCGAAACACGTCCCACCGATCTGACGTCTTCCTCCGAAAAACGCACCGCCTTCCCCTGTTCAGTTCCGAGTATGAGGTCTTGTTTTCCGTTGGTTAATTTCACCCCGATTAATGTGTCGCCCTCATCGAGGTTAATTGCGATAATACCGCCCTTTTTCGGATTGCCATACGCACGGAGCACGGTCTTTTTGATAATGCCGTGGCTGGTTGCCATGACCAATTGCCTGTCGTCAAAATTGCGGACAGGAATGAAGGAGGTAACGTTTTCTCCTTCTTTTAATTCCAGCAGGTTGATGAGCGCCCTTCCTTTTGTAATTTTACCCATTTGAGGAACATCATAAACCTTCAGCCAGTACACCTTGCCCTGGTCCGTAAAAAAGAGGATATAGTCATGGGTTGATGCCACAAACAGGTGTTCGGCAAAATCCCCTTCCTTCATTTCCGCCCCGATAACGCCCTTCCCGCCACGCTGTTGTTTACGATAGGCGCTTAATGGCAGCCGCTTTATATAGCCTTCATGGCTGATAATGACCGTTACATTTTCTTCCGTAATAAGGTCTTCTCTCTCTAAATCGCCCACGGCGCCTACAATTTCCGTCCGGCGTTTGTCGCCAAATTGTTCTTTTATTTCCGCAACGTCTTTTTTTATAATATCCAACACTAACTTTTCATTTGCCAATATCGACTGGTATTCTTTTACATCCGCACACAGTTTTTCATATTCGGCGTCAATTTTTCCCTGCTCAAGCCCTGTAAGCCTTTGCAGTCTCATATCCAGGATAGCGTTCGCCTGTATTTCCGAGAGAGAAAATGAAGAGATAAGCCCTCTTCGCGCCGCATCTACGGTATCCGAGGTTTTAATTAGTTCAATTACCCGGTCTATATTATTTAAGGCTATTTTTAAGCCTTCAAGCACATGCGCCCTGTTCTGTGCTTTTTCCAGTAAAAACTTTGTTCTTTTAACGATAACAACTTTTCTATGTTCAATGTAGCATATCAGCATTTGTTTCAGATTAAGTGTTTCCGGACGATTATCCACCAGCGCAATCATGATAATGCTGAAAGTATCCTGCAGTTTTGTGTGTTTATATAATTGGTTTAAAACTACCTCTTCATCTTCTCCCTTTTTCAGGTCGATCACCAGGCGGCTTCCGTGTCTATCGCTTTCGTTTCTGACATCAGAAATACCCTTGAGCAGTTCTTCGCGCACCAGGAGGGCGATACGTTCCAAAATATTATCCCTGTTGAGCTGGTATGGGATTTCCGTTACGACAATGCTCTTTCTTCCGGTTTTTGACGTTTCAACATGTGCCTTCGCCCGTACGATTATCGTTCCCCTGCCGGTTTTGTACCCTTCCTTAATCCCGCTTGTTCCGCAAATTTGCGCTCCTGTAGGAAAATCAGGACCTGTGATCACCGTCATCAATTCTTCTATAGTGACTTCGGGGTTGTCAATAACCATGGCAATGCCGTCACATATTTCATTTGTATTATGCGGCGGGATGCTTGTTGCCATGCCAACGGCAATACCGGAGCAGCCATTGCAAAGCAGGTTGGGAAATTTTGACGGGAGCACGACCGGTTCTGTGCGGGTATCATCGTAGTTGGAGGTATAATCAACCGTTCTTTTTTCAAGATCCTCCATGATCGTGATTGTCACGTCCGTCATGCGTGCCTCTGTGTATCGCATTGCGGCAGGTGGGTCCCCGTCAATCGAACCGAAATTCCCCTGCCCCTGAATAAGGGGGTAGCGGTAATTAAAATCTTGCGCCATACGGACGAGGGTGGGGTACACTACCTGTTCGCCATGTGGATGGTAGTTTCCTGTAGTATCTCCTGCAATTTTGGCACATTTTCTGAATTTTGCGCGCGGGCTGAGGTTAAGATCGTTCATGGCAACAAGAATGCGCCTCTGGGAAGGTTTTAATCCGTCTCTGGCGTCAGGAAGGGCCCGGCTCATGATAACGCTCATGGCATAGCTGAGATACGAATCCTTCATTTCTTCTTCAATGAACAAATCTTTTATATTTTCTTTTCTTTCGGTCATCTGCTACTTTCTTACTGGAGAAAAGGATTATGTTGTTTCTCTTCTGCCAATGTGGTAGAGGGTCCATGTCCAGGATAGATTATTGTTTTCTCATCAAGGACAAGCAATTTATTTTTGATAGATTGTATAAGCGTTTCCTGGCTGCATCCTGGAAAATCCGTGCGGCCTATTCCGTTTTTAAAAAGACTGTCTCCTGAAAACAATACGGGGGGCTGCCCCTTTTCCGGATCTTTAAGATAAAGGCATATCCCGCCTGGTGTGTGGCCCGGGGTGTGAATTACTTCAAAAATGTATTTCCCGGCAGAGATGGTATCACCCTCTTTCAGTGTGCGGTCTGCATGTGGAGACCGCACGGTTGCGCCGCCATAAAAGGCGGCAAGGATCGAAAGATTTTTCGCAGGATAAGGCAGCATGTCATGGTCTTTTTCATGGACGCAAATCTGCAATTCAGGAAAAGCCTCTTTCAGTGAGGCGTTTGCACCAATATGATCTCCATGTCCATGGGTAATTACGACATGTTTTGGGAGCAGTTTCAATGCATTCAGAAATGCAATAATTTTTTCCGGGTCGGCGCCCGGGTCAACAATCATCGCTTCAGCAGAATCATCATACACAATATAAGTACATACCTGCAATGGACCGACAGTTATCTTTTTGATAATCATTTTTGATTACTTATTGCTTAAATAATCTTCTATCAGAGTCTTTAGTTCCTTCACGCTTTCGCTCTTCCACAACCCGATAATCTTCCTTTCCCGTTCCGCATTCTCCACAGAATCTGAGGCATGGGCGGCATTTTTCATAATATCCTCCCCATAGATTCTGCGCACCTTGCCCGGCTCGCCTTTTTTCGAATCGGTAGGCCCCAAAATATTTCTTATTTCATTGATTGCATTAGGCCCGCGGTACAAAAGGGCAAGGCAGCGGGCGGTACCGGGAGTTTTTTTCTCCGCGGCTGTTGCCTTTGCCACGTCCAGTCCCGTCATGTAATGCACAATTTTATTGAATTCGTGTTTTGCATTTATCCCTTTTAACTGTTCTGTTAATTGCACTGCATGTTCATTAATCGTCACATCCGGGATTTCAAAAGAGAACATGGTCTTGAGGCTTTCTCTTAGTTGTACCGCAATTTTCTCGGGTTTGGGTTTTAGCTTCTCTTCAAATATGCCCACCAGCGGACCGTAAAACTCTTCCGCCTGGGCGATGCTCATCGACAACAACTTTATGCCCACGATAAACAAACCCGTTCTCGAAAACATATCAATGATATTGCCAGGCAGCGGGCTTTGCTTCTCAAAAGGTTTTAATATTACCAATGTTGTTTCCGGCTTCGCCCCTTCGGGAAATGTAACGATATTTTCCAGAATTCCGCCGTCGTTTGTTAAATAATCTGCAAACAATTTCAGTTGTTTTTTGTTAGAGTTGTGGTCGGCGGCAGTCAAAACTGCAGGCTCAAAATACTCAACCGTACCGTCAGAGCGTTCTATGTAATCGCCAAAACTGCCTCGGATAGTATGCCCCTGGAAACTCGAAATAGGGCCAATTACATCGTCTTTTAATTTTTTAATGGCATTGTGTCCTTTAAAGAACAGCAGCACTGCCCTGTTGGTAATGCCAAATTTATTTCCCTTTCTCAGGCTGCTGTTAATATAATTAATCATAACCTCTTTCCACGAGGACTTCCCTTCCTGTTCCCCGATGGTTTCGCAATATTTCTCAACAAACTCATCACCCGGAGCAAACATTGTCGCCCCGATAACCTCAAGATTTGATAATGAGAGCAACCGGCCTAAAATACCACCCGTGCGGCTCTTTAAAAGACTGTAGGGCGTTATTAACGCATAGGTTAATTCTTCTTCCATAGTGACGTATATTCTCCAACAACAAGTAAAGAATCAAAGGATTATAAAAGGCTAAAGGATAACACAATAAGGATATTTGGTCAAATACTTTCAATCTTACGGATAGAGATACAAAATAAGGGGTTTTGTGTCGTTGACTCACTGTATATGAAGTGATACACTTTTATGGCTGTTACTTTTTTGCAAAACTTAAGTAGGGGCGAAGCATTTGCCTGCATAAGGGAAAGAAAGGTTAAATGCTGCACATGCATCGACCTTGTTATGGTGAACGTGTTATACACTGTACGCAGGCAAATGCTTCGCCCCCGGCCTGTAACGTTTTCGAAAATAGATTTGTTTACCTATACGATATTTCCTGAACGCCTGTTAAGATGATTGCCCAAAATACCCTATGCTTACGATCATACGAAGAGGCGTACTCTTTTCTCAATAAGTCTCTCGACTATGAAAAGTTAATCAGTTACCAATATAATACTTCGACCTTCAATCTGGACAGGATGGTTCGCCTGCTTGAACAAGCGGGTAATCCGCACAGGGAATTTCAATCCCTTCACATAACAGGAACAAAAGGAAAAGGGTCTACGGCAATTATGTTGTCAACCATCCTTCAACATGCCGGTTATAAAACCGGACTTTTTACTTCCCCCCATTTAACTAACCTCAAAGAACGAATTCAGTTAAATCGTACGAACATATCCAAAGAGGATTTTACCGCAGCATTAAATGTCCTCGTGCCAGATATTCAGCGATTGAGAAATACTAATCCTGCAGAATCGCCTACGTTTTTTGAAACGCTTACGGCGATATGCTTCCTTTATTTCAAAGAAAAACAGGCGGAGATGGCCGTTCTGGAGGTGGGGATGGGGGGGCGTTTAGATGCTACCAATGTAGTACTGCCGCTCGTATCGGTTATTACCAACATCGGCCTCGACCATGTCAATATTCTGGGAAATACTATCTCCCGCATAGCCTATGAAAAAGCGGGAATCATTAAAAAAGGCATACCGGTAATCTCTGCCGCAGAAAAACCGGAAGCCCGTTCTGTGATAAAAGAGGTCTGCATGGAAAAAGGCGCACCACTCTATCTACTTGGCAAAGATATTAGGATAGACGACGCACAGCCCTATACAAAAAAGAACTCAAGAGGTTTGCTGTGTAATATAAAAACATGGCAAGGCGCATACAGGAATCTGTTTATCCCCCTCCTGGGAATACATCAGGCAAAAAACTGCGCGATGGCATTGGGGGCATTGGAAGCCCTGCGTGAGCATGGCAGTATCTCAATAGACAACGAAGCCATACGTGAGGCGCTTGCCCACGTCCGTTGTCCCGGGAGGATAGAGGTAATTGGGGAAATTCCATTAATTATACTGGATTTTGCCCATACCGTGGAATCAATGGCGTCATTGCGGGAAACCCTATTTGAACATTTCACGTTCAACAAACTGATCGTCATATTAGGATTTTCACAGGATAAGGATATTGACAATATTCTCCGGGAGATTGTGCCTTGCGCAAATGATATTTTCGTTACAAAGAGCACGAATTCCCGCGCCGCGCCGCCTGAAGAATTAGCCAAAAAGATAAAGGCCGTCTACGGAAAAAGGGCGGAGATATGCGATAGCGCCAGAGATGCGGTAATTGCGGCGCAACGCGCCGCTTCCCCTGACGATTTACTCTGTATTACCGGATCGGCATACATCGCAGGCGAAGCGAGGCAGGAATTGACGCACCAAAACGTAGCCAGAGCGTAACAATAAAAATATAGTCAAACGAATAATGAATATCCATTTATCTCACGAAACAATTGCGGCGATTGTGACTCCCCTGGGCGAAGGCGGCATTGGTAAGATAGTTGTTTCCGGGCAGAAGGCTTTAACTATGGTAAATGCAGTCTTTGAAGGGAAGCACATAAAAGACCTTTGCAATGCGGAAAACGGGAAACTTTACTACGGCCATATCGTCAATGGCAATCAAAGGATCGATGAGGTTATTTTGAATGTTGAAAAACAAGGGAACAGTTTCACCGGCGAAGACGTGGTTGAAATAAATTGTCACGGAGGCATTCGGATTCTCATGCGGGTATATGAGCTGATTGTTTCACATGGGGCAAAAAAGGAAACATGGGAAGGGCTGACAGCACAGGCGCTCGAAAATAACAAAATAGATGCTATTCAAAAGGAGGCGTTGCCGGAACTTGTTGCGGCACGCACAAAACTATGCGCGAAAGTGCTTTTAGACCAGTACAACGGCGCATTGTCAAAAACGCTTCACGAATGCCTGGACATTACAAAACAAATGGAATGCCCCTCCGCAGAAGGACACAATGCAGACGAAAAAGTCATTTTCCCTTTAAAAGAACTGACGCACAGCATTGACGCCCTGCTCAATACCGCCCCGTTCGGTATGGCATTAACATCCCCGCTGGCTATTGTAATCCTCGGCAAGCCGAATGTCGGAAAATCAACACTGATGAACGCCGTACTCGGCGAAGAACAAATGATCGTACACCATGAACCCGGAACAACGCGTGATTACGCAAGCGAATATATCTCTATCGAAGATATCCCATTTGAAATTGTCGATACCGCGGGCATAAGAAAGACAGAAGATACAGTGGAATCCATGAGTATTGAAATGACGCGGGAACAGCTCGGACGCGCGGACAAGGTGCTTGCCATATTTGATAATTCAAAACCCCTTGATCATGAGGATAGGGAGATATTAGATGCATTGAAATCGTGGAAAATGGCAAAAGCATACGAAAGGCAGCGTGCGTGCACCATCATTCCATTGATAAATAAAACCGACCTTCCCTCTCAATTAGACACAAAGATCATTGAATCGGAAATCGCATCTCCGGTATATTACATTTCCGCCCAAAAAAAGGAAGGACTGGACGTTGTCTATGAAAAACTTGTGGGGGAGTTTAACACCTGCTATCATCCCGGAACGCCCGTCGTGTTTAACAAAAGACAGTTTCATTTACTTTCGGGAGCACGCCGGATGCTGGAAACAACAGCATTCAGTGCCGCAGCAATACAGGAGTTAAGGAATATTTTTAACGAATGTTTGCGGGGAGCCATTTATTGAATTTTCTGGTAAATTTTGTGCCTGTTACCGTAGAAAGTAGTATAACGAGAGAACTTACAGGCATAAGTATTGCCGCAACAAGGGGCGAGATAACGCCGAAAAGAGCAGCTATTCCGCCGGCAAAGTTATAAAGAAAGGAAATGACAAGGTTTCTCTTAATAATAGAGAGGGTGTTTTTGCTTAAAAAAATCAGGTCTAAAACGGGAGAAACCCCCTCCTTCGTTGAATAGATGTCCGCAGCAACCAAACTTGCCTCTACGCTGCCCTGAACGGCAATGCCAATGGAACAGGATGACATGGCAAGGGCATCGTTTACTCCATCGCCTACCATAAGAGCATTTGAAACTTTATTGACGATAATGCTTTTCTCTTCCGGTGAAACTCCTGAATAGAGAGAGTCATCTGTCAGTCCTAGCTTTTTTGCAACATTCCGCACCGTGGAGTCGTTGTCCCCTGAAACTATATGTGGTTTTATGCCTGATTTTTTTAATGCAGTAATTGTTTCTTTTGCATCTTTGCGAAGTTTGTCCCCTAAACAGGCATAGGCAACAAGCAATTCATTCCGGTATATAGCAACGGTACTGGCTATGATGCCGGAATCATCATTGCCGTCATCAGGTAATGCGGAAATTAATTTATAATGATTGTCTTCAACGATTCCGGAAATACCCCACCCTGGTATTTCCTTTAAAGAACAAACAGGCAATTTCACATCACAGACTTTTTCCAGTTGCTTTACCAACGCCCTTGCAATGGGATGTTGAGAATGTGTTTCGATTGAATATATGGCATTAAGGGTTATGGTATC
>MHYI01000095.1:15954-17549 GCA_001828295.1 Planctomycetes bacterium RBG_16_41_13
TTAAGAACTCAAATTGCCCTTGTGTAAGGGTTCCTGTTTTGTCAAAAAAAACATTTTTGACCATGCTTAATTTTTCAAGGGATTCGGCATTTTTAATCAGATACCCCTTTTTCGAGGCTTTTTTTAAGGAGAGACTTTGCGTTAGCGGCGTTGCAAATGCTAAGGCGCAGGGACATGCAAGTATGATGAGTGCAAGCGTTCGCCTTACCGCTTCGGCAAGGTCAATAACGCTGTAAAACAAAAAGAACAGCATTCCTACGGAGAGTATGAAGAGCGTAAAATAGTGGGCGGCCTTGTCCGTCAGTGAAATCAATGGTGTTTTGTTGTAGATTTGCTCCTCAACCTTTTTTAATATCCTTCCGATGCGGCTGCCGCCTGTGGTATGTTCTATAAGAATTTCAGCGTATCCGGAAACCACCTGTGTTCCGGCATAGATTTTTGCCCCTTTGAAAAGTTTTTGCGGAAGGCTTTCGCCTGTCAAAACAGAGGGATTTATATTAACCCAATCATTTATCACTTCCCCATCTGCCGGGATACGTTCTCCTTCGTTAACAAGGATTTTATCGCCGGCATTTAAATGGCTGGCAAATACCTTTTCATAGGCATGGCGGCCCTCGTTCCATCTCCGGCATATTTGTGCTTCAAAAAATGATAATAAATAGGAACTGTTTAAAAATTTCTGTTGTGTCCTGTTCAGAAGATATCTGCTTGCCAATAACAGAAAAATTAATACGGAAAGCGAATCGAAATAAAAATCCTGACGTCCCTGAATCAGATGAAGCAGGCTTAAAACAAAGCCTATGGCCACCGCAAGCACAATGGGCAAATCGATGCTTGGCCGCCACGCCCGGAAAGACCGCCATAGATTTATGTAAAACGGCCTGGCGCAGTAAAAGAGCACAGGAAGAAAAAATGCCAGGTTGATGTACTGAAACACCTGAGCCATCCGGCCCGTCAGCCCGGAATAAAGGGCGAACGAGTAGAGCATAATACTGCCCGCACAGGCGCCTGCAACGCCCAGCCTCATTAACTGCCTGTGGTTTTCCTTTTTCTGGAAATGCTTTGCTTCGCCGGCATTCTTAATCGGATATGTTTTATAGCCTAATGCCGCAAGGGTGGATACCACTTTCCCGAAAAACCCCAGGCTCTTTAGCGACACAAATAATGTATTTTGGCTCATGTTCAAATGAACAGTTTCAACCTCAGGAATCCAATGGGGAATCTGATCGATGATCCATAGGCAGGAGGTGCATTGCACCCCTTCGACAAAAAATCTCATGCCTTGCCTGCCATCCTGCAACACTGAATAGTCTCTTAAAAAAGACTCGTTATCCAGAATGTCGTATTCGGAACTGCCGGCGTGAGGTTTGTTAATGAGGGAGAAGTGTTCTTTTTTAAGAATTGAATAAACGGTTTCGCATCCCCAGCAGCAAAAAACAGCGCCGTTGGCATTTATAATGGCGCTTTCTTTTTTTGCAATGGTTTTACCGCAATGTACACAGTAAGAATAGGAATATGGAGGCACATCTACACCTTGGGGCAGGGATTGTTAAAATTTTATCCTGTTAAATAATATCATGAACCATATTCAACGG
>MHYI01000096.1:0-1042 GCA_001828295.1 Planctomycetes bacterium RBG_16_41_13
TTTACACGCTCTACACAGATAAAGTAGAACTATTTGTAGAGTTTAAACCTTTGATAGCAGGGGAAACTTCTAAATTCGCCGCCCACTTTACACGGTTAGGGGAAAACTTCAGAGCAGTAACAGAAGGTTCCGTAACTGTCAGCCTGACCGGAAACGGAATACCATTAACTGATAAAGCAGAAGAACCATCATCTCCAGGCATTTTTCGATTGTCTTTGCATCCTGAAAATTCCGGCACATATCAGTTGGTCTTTGACATCCGGACTAAGGAATTTTCCGACAAAATCCTGATAGAAAACATCTCTGCTTACCCCGATACAAAAACGGCGCTGGTATATCAACAGGAACAAACCATCGGCGAAGAAATTGTTTATTTAAAAGAACAGGCGTGGAAGATAGATTTTGCCAACAGGGAAGTAAAAAAACAGCCCTTTACTGAAATCATCAAAACCACTGGACACATCCTGCCAACATATGGAGACGAGGTCATCATAACAGCAAAATGCAGCGGTATCATAACATTCGGAAACAATAGAAAACTGATTGGTTCTGCGGTAAATTCAGGGGAAACATTATTTGTAATTTCAGGAGCCGGTTTAACAGAAGGTAATTTAGACGCGAAATACAAAGAAGCAAAAAACAACTATGAAAAAAGCAAAATAGATTTTGAAAGAGCCAACGAATTGATAAAAGACAATATCATTTCACAAAAATATTTCCAGGAAATACAACTCCGATACGAAAATGCTCAAACCACTTTTAACACTATTGGAAAAAATCATACTGCCGATGGACACCAAATCACGTCGCCAATACACGGGTTTATAAAAAATGTGCTGATAAGCGAAGGAGAGTATATTGAAATCGGGCAACCCATCGCCAGCGTTTCCCAAAACCGCAAACTCATTTTAAAAGCCGAAGTGCCTCAAAAGTATTTCTCAAAACTCAATAGTATTTCATCAGCGAATTTCATAATGGCCTACGACAGTAAAACATACAGCACAGACAGCTTAAATGGCAAGCTCGTTTCATATGGCAAAAA
>MHYI01000096.1:1055-3262 GCA_001828295.1 Planctomycetes bacterium RBG_16_41_13
GCTTATTATATTCCCGTAAACTTTGAGATTGACAATAATAGTGAAATCATTCCCGGTTCATTTGTAGAGGTATTTCTAAAAACCAATGTAATGAGAGATGCTTTAGTAATACCTTATTCAGCGCTTATAGAGGAACAGGGAAATTACTTTGCCTATGTGCAGACATCCGGCGAAGGATACCAAAAACGTGAATTAAAAATCGGAGCCGGTGATGGCATGAATGTACAGGTGTTAGCAGGGATAAAGGAAGGTGAAAGAGTTGTTACGAAAGGCGCCTTTCAAATAAAATTAGCAACAATGTCAGGCAAGATGCCCGCTCATGGGCATGAACATTAATGAAATTTTAGATTTTAAATTTTGAATTTTAAATTTTGGATAATGAGAATGAAAAAGGACAATATAATACTTGAGAAAACCTTTGATTTTGCTTTAAGCGTTATCGAACTGTATAAAAAAATGACTGAACAAAAGGAATATGTTTTGTCGAAACAAATTCTCCGGAGCGGAACAAGTATTGGTGCAAATATAGAAGAAGCGATTGCCGCACATTCAAGAAGAGATTTTGCAGCTAAAATGATAATTGCATCAAAGGAAGCAAGAGAGACCCGATACTGGTTAAAGTTACTTCAAAAAAGCCAATTGGTTAAATTAGAATTTACAATTCAATTAAATGATGTTGAAACCATAATCAACATTATTACTGCTATTGTAAAAACAACTCAAGGGAAATTATGAATTATGAATGTTAAATAACTATTCAACGTAATTTAGCAAACTACCGGAGCACAGAGCGCAACTCGAAACCCTTACTGGAAACAGAGTTTCCGGTGCAGTTGCGTTCCCAAACAGGATACTTCACTATGTTCTGCACAAGGTTTGGGAACGAGCCGTGTAACATTTATGCTTAATAGTTACAATGTTAAATTTAAAAAAAATTAATAGTCAGTAAATTTAAAATCCAAAATTTAAAATTTCTACCATGTTAAATAAAATTATAGAATACGCCTTAAACAATCGCTTAATAATTATCGCAGCATCAGCGCTGCTTTTGATAGCGGGCATTTACACGGCCTCCAAAATGGAAGTTGATGTATTTCCAGACCTGACTGCCCCAACGGTAGTAGTATTAACCGAGGCGCATGGAATGGCTCCGGAAGAAGTCGAGAAATTAGTTACCTTTCAGATTGAAACGGCAGTAAATGGCGCCACCAATGTGCGCCGGGTGAGGTCATCATCATCGGCAGGAATATCCATTGTCTGGATAGAATTTGAGTGGGGAACGGATATTTTTAAGGCACGGCAAATAGTCAGCGAAAAACTAACCACCATTACCGAAAAGCTGCCGCTTGGAGTTGGAAACCCTACACTTGCACCGCAATCATCCATCATGGGTGAAATTATGCTTATTAGTTTATCGTCAGATAGCACAACCCCAATGGATCTAAGAACTATTGCTGATTGGGATATCCGGCCAAGGCTGCTGGCAACAGGCGGAGTATCGCAGGTAATCGTAATTGGCGGAGAATACAAGCAATACCAGATACTTGCCTCTCCTCAAAAAATGAAATATTACAACATTTCTTTAAACGAATTGCTGAAAGCAAGCAAAGAAAGCAATCTTAATGCTTCGGGCGGTTTTATGAACGAATTTGGTAATGAATACATCATAAGAGGTGTTGGAAGAACAAACAACGTGGAAGAAATAGGCAATGCCGTAATAAAGGTTGTTGCGAATGTTCCGATAAAAATAGAGGATGTTGCAGAGGTTAAAATAGGCGGGGCAATCCCTAAAATCGGTGACGGTTCGCTGAAGGCAAGTCCGGCAATTATTTTGACCATAGCAAAACAGCCCGGCGCCAACACCCTGGAACTCACAGAAAAAATTGATACTGCTATTGCAGAGATTGCCAAAACCCTGCCTTCCGGTATTAAAATCAACGCCAAAATATTTCGTCAGGCAGATTTTATTCAGGCTTCTATAAAGAATATTAAAAAAGCCCTCATGGAGGGTTCTCTCTTTGTCGTTATCATTATGTTCCTGTTCTTAATGAACTTCCGAACCACCATTATTTCCCTGATTGCCATCCCCCTTTCACTTATCGTTTCCATTATTACCCTTAAATTTTTAGGGCTAACCATCAATACCATGTCTCTCGGCGGGATGGCAATCGCTATTGGTTCATTGGTGGATGACGCCGTTATTGATG
>MHYI01000096.1:3390-5940 GCA_001828295.1 Planctomycetes bacterium RBG_16_41_13
ATCATCGTTGCCTTCATCCCCTTGTTTTTTCTTGGCGGGATGGAAGGGAGAATGTTGCAGCCGCTAGGCATCTCCTTTATCGTTTCTCTGTTTGCATCTCTTATTGTTGCGGTAACACTTACCCCTGTACTTTGCAGTTTTATGCTTACCAACGACAAAATGCTTTTAAAGCAGGCAAAAGGCAGTTGGACGGAAAGATGGCTTCGCCGGTATTACAATTCCGCATTAGCAAATGTAATGCAAATTAAAAAAACAGTAATTGGGATATCCATCACATTGTTCATTGCAGCGATTTTTCTGATGTTTGGTTTGGGGCGAAGTTTCCTGCCGGAATTTAACGAAGGGACTTTAACGGTAAGCGCTGTCAGTATGCCGGGTATATCACTTGAAGAATCAAATAAAATCGGAAACAGGATTGAAAATATCCTGCTGTCGGTGCCCGAAATCTCCATTACTTCACGCAGGACAGGAAGGGCTGAATCAGACGAACATGCACAGGGTGTAAATGCCGCTGAAATTGATGCCCCCTTTGTTTTGGCGGAAAGAAGCAAGGAAGCATTTATGAAGGACGTTCGGGAGGAATTAAGCGCTGTTTCAGAAGCAAACATCACCATCGGGCAGCCCATAGGACACCGTATCGACCACATGCTTTCAGGCACAAGAGCCAACATTGCCATTAAACTTTTCGGGACAGACTTACCTAAAATGTTTTCTGTTGCCAATCAGATAGAGCGTGCCATTGAAGGCATAGACGGACTTGTTGATATCAGCGTGGAGCAGCAGATAGAAATTCCTCAAATACAAATAAAAGCAAAACGGAATATGCTTGCCAAATATGGCATTTCAATAGGCCAATTTGCCGAATTTATTGAGGTTGCCCTTGCAGGAGAAAAAGTATCTCAGGTTTTTGAAAGCAATAAAAGTTTTGATCTGGTATTGCGATTTAATGATGAGAACAGGGGCAATATAGAAAATATCCGTAACGTTTTAATCGACACCAATATTAATCCAACCCAACAATCCAAAATTCAAAATTTAAAATCCAAACTCCCCTTACATTATGTAGCCGATATAGTTTCAACAACAGGCCCCAGCACTATTAACAGGGAGAATGTGCAGCGAAAAATTGTTGTTTCTGCTAATGTAGCCGGGCGTGATTTAAAAAGTGTAGTAAACCAAATCAAAGAAAAAATCAATGATACTATTCAGTTGCCTGAAAACTACCACATTCAATATGGCGGACAATTTGAAAGTGAAGCAAAGGCATCAAAAATATTATTCTTCACCTCTTTAATGGCCTTGTTCATCATATTCCTTTTACTTTATCAGGAATTTAAAAACATCAAGCTTGCAGGCATTGTTTTCCTCAATTTACCTTTGGCGCTGATAGGCGGCGTTCTAAGCATTTGGTTCACAGGAAGAATCATGAGTATTCCCTCTATCATTGGATTTATTACACTGTTTGGAATAGCAACACGTAACGGGATATTGTTGGTTTCACGCTATCAGGCATTGCAAAGTCAGGGTGTTGCTTTGTATGAAACGGTTATCAAAGGGTCTTTAGACAGACTAAACCCGATTCTCATGACTGCCTTAACTACCGCTTTGGCATTGATTCCTCTGGCAATAACGGGAGACCTGCCTGGAAATGAAATACAAAGCCCGATGGCAATAGTAATATTAGGAGGTCTACTCAGTTCCACCCTGTTAAATATATTCATTGTTCCTGCTGTTTACTACATTTCAAATGTGAGAAAAGAAAGATGATGATACTTGATATTTAATGGTGAAATCCGAAGTCTTCAGTCTTCAGTCTGCGATTTTGTACGATTGATGATTGCCGGGTGGGAAAGGATACATCTGGATGAATGGAAGGATGAGTCTCGATACAAATATTGAAATATGCTTGTTGAAAAGACCTGTCATAAAATTACAAGGACGTTTGCCACCGTATTGACCTTGTAATAACAGAAGTTCTGTTTATTACGAGAAACATATCACGTAATGCAGAACAACCGCCAATGCTCTTTTCTCCTTTATAAAACACGCATACTTATCGGCAAAGCAATAGTGGGCAATCAGTATGTCTCATTACCCTTGTAGTCGTGCTGCCCAAAATCATTTCTTGTAGTTTGGAATGCCCATACGCGCCCATTACTAACAAATCGCAGTTGTCTTTACATGCATCCTGTATACCTTTTGCATGATCTTTTCCTTCTATTGGAACAATGTTTGGTGTGAGGTTAAGACCATCGAGAAAAACTTTTGCTTTGGATAAGATTTGGAGGGCTTTCTCCCTGGTATCATCAACACATAGTAACGTTATATTTAATTTCATGAGTTGCGCCATTTCCGCCCCTATCGCCAATGCCTTATCTGCAAGCTGGCTCCCGTCGTATGCAATAAGCATGTTGCAAAAGGATTTAAATCCCGCAGGCGTTATGAGTACGGGCTTATGTGTTTTCCGCACAACGAATTCTACGTTTGAACCAAGAAATACATCCCGCCATTCAGCGTGAACCCCCATCTTCCCCATAACAATCAAATCAT
>MHYI01000096.1:5958-6576 GCA_001828295.1 Planctomycetes bacterium RBG_16_41_13
CAATTTCATGATTTACAATGCCTTCTTGTATTTCACGGGTAAAGGGTATACCCGCTTGTATACACTTCCCTTCTACCTGATTCAAAGCGGCGTCTGCCTTAGAATCAAGCATTTCCCTGACCGTTTGATTAAACGTCCCATAGGGAACCATACCACCAATGCTTGTGCCAATGTCATGAATCAAAGGACCTGCCAGAATTTTAATATCTTTTACAAAGAGTCCATGCACACTCCCATTATTTGTTTTCGCAATACTCACGGCATAATCAGCTGCGGTAAGGCTATTATCGGAACCATCGGTAGGAACTATAATTTGTTTTAACATAGGTAACCTTGATAAAAAAATTTATATTATTTGCCACCAATTACGTCATTTGGGCATTTTGCAAAGTACAGAAGCATGCAAAGCACAGAATCAGAAGTAGTCAGATTATTACGTTGTGATAAATTTTTGTCAAGTTAAAATATGATTAAGGATACGCCGTATTTGATAACCCCGCTCTTTTTCTCTGTTGACCCGGTGATGTATCATTTAATAAAGATTGTGAAATATATTTTCCACCACCCTCTTAAGCATCTGAATGAATGTTAAAGAAATTTAAACACTCTTTAAGCCCT
>MHYI01000097.1:0-1050 GCA_001828295.1 Planctomycetes bacterium RBG_16_41_13
TCCTTCGTGATAACATAAACTGGCTTTCTAAAAACAGAATTATGCTTGTCGTAGCTGCCTTTGTTTCGGGCATTATATTAACAGAGGTCGTATCCATCATTATATCATTCGGTTCCTACAGAGGTGGAATGGATTTGCTGGTAGGGGGAATACTAACATTAATGGTGTTAATTGTTTCATGGGTCAAGAAGCCGCGATATCTTTTTAGGATAGTCAAGTAGGTCAGGCGTCCTCGCCTGACATTATAATGACAGACGGGGACGTCTGTCCTACCAATAGAAGAGGGGAGAACATAATATGACCGAACCGGGTTTAGAAGAAATTCTGGAATTGATATGGACAATGAAAGAGGAAA
The DNA here is from genome assembly GCA_001828295.1 of Planctomycetes bacterium RBG_16_41_13. The sequence goes on from MHYI01000097.1 coordinate 356, forward strand.
GCGATACGGTCGAAAAGGATGTATTGATAAAACGGATGAAACCGCCTGCAAAAGAAAGTATGTTGAAGACTTTGACACAAGATGGCTATGTTAAGATAACAGACACAAAAGTGGAATTTACCAACAAAGGTATGGCAGATGCGCGATTGATTATCAGGAGACACAGGCTTGCCGAAAGATTGTTGAATGATGTTTTAGAGGTAAAAGAGGATACCATGGATTCCAGCGCATGCAAGTTTGAGCATTTTCTGGATGAGGAAGTTACGGCCAGTATATGCACCTTATTAGGACATCCGGTAAGTTGCCCTCATGGAAAGGCTATACCGCCCGGAGAGTGTTGTGAAAAGGCGAATAAGGAGATAAGACCTGTTGTATTGCCATTAACAGAACTAAGGTCGGGAGATAGGGCAAAAATATCTTATATAGTAACGAGATACCACGAACGGCTGGACAGGCTATCTTCAATGGGTCTGTTACCCGGTGTTCAAATCCGTCTTCATCAAAGGCAGCCAACGTACGTCATACAAATGGGTGAAACACAGATAGAGCTTGACACTGCCATTGCGAGGGATATTTACGTGCGTCTTGGATAGAATACGTTATCCGTTGTGTTTTAGTTGCATGCCTAATTTTTTTTAATTCCCACTATTTTGAACAAAAGTGTCGTTCTATAGTTGGCAAAAAAATAAAACATG
>MHYI01000097.1:1069-5858 GCA_001828295.1 Planctomycetes bacterium RBG_16_41_13
GCGTTAGAACATCCAGGAAAGGGACAACAACATGTACGTCATACTCGGTAACCAAACCAATAGCATTCGTTGAAAAGAAATTTCTTATAAAGAAAAATCCATAAATTACAAAATTGACAACCCTGTTTGTAGACAGATAACTACAATAAATATAAACAAAAACCAGACTGGAACATAACTTTATTGCGTCGTTTAAAGAATTCAAAATAAAGTTTATATTTTTATTCTCAATATTGAATACTTCTAATCCTACCGATAGTATGTATTTTGAAAAAAGATATAAACCAAACCCCACGCTAACAATCAAAAATATGTCTTTTGTCCAGCAAGTATATCGTTTTATTTGTCGTATTGACCCCTTGTGAATATGAGAGAGCAAAGGCGCAGCGCCCTTTTTTTTGAGATAGTTTGTTAGTTGTTTAATAACCTCCGGATGCCTCTCACCCAAATCTTCCTTCAGATTGCCCGGCAGGTTCTTTACCGTCCTTTTTATAGCCGCAGCCGGAGTGAAAAGATAAGCTGCTGCAAAAACGATAACCATTACTGCGTCACCGTAAATATCCGGCAGGCTTGGTGTATGTATGTCGTATTTTACCCCTGGGTTTCCGGACTGCAGTATATTAAAGAAAATAAGGGCATTGAAAACATTTTCTGTGACAAACCTCAGATTTATCCCTGCAAAGATTAGGAACGTACATATTTTTACCGAAATTGGCATAAAGAATCCACCTTCACTCATTCAGCATTATGAAAAATGAAACTCATATGACCTTCGGTCACAAAGGATGATGAAAATTATTTCTTGTTTTGGTCATTCCCGCATGCTTCTGGCGGGAATCCAGTATTTTAAAAAGAATAGATGCCCGACAAAGACATTCGGGCATGACAGAGAAAGATATTTTCAGGTGAAATGTTTAGCAAAAGAAAAAGACCACCCTTCATTGATTTATCGGAATATCTGAGAAATAATTGAAAAGAAATTTAAAATATCGTGAATATGTTTAATATTTCTACAAAAGTGCAAAAAATATACAAGAAAGAAATGTCATTTAATTCCTTTAAAAGGTAACAAAAACACAATAATTCATAAATAGACAATTAAAGTTCTAAACAATTCAATTCTATATTTCAAATATATATATACTTACCTCCTGAATATTATTGTAAATGGGCTTCTATAAAGTAGCTTGAATCAAGGAGGCATATTATTTGCGAATAGCTACATAGTATAAACTTAGACTTTAATATTTCATTTGCAGGAGAGAAAGAAATTATGGATCCGGGTTCGCTGGTAGGTTTGGTGATTGGAGCTGGTTTAATATTGGTGTCTATTGTAATCGGTGGCGGAGTATCAGGCGTATTTGGGTATATAGACATTCCGTCCATGATGATCGTCTTTGGTGGCACGCTTGCATCAACTATTGTGAGATTTCCTATTCCCACCGTAATAGGCGCAATTGCTGTGGCGAAAAAAACTATCTTTGTAAAACTTGGGGCAGCAGAAGAAGAGATAAAACGTCTGGTTGAGTATTGCAGAATTAGCCGTCGTGAAGGACTTTTAGGATTGGAAAAGGAAATTGAAAAAATCAAAGATGCGTTTGTGATAAAGGCAGTGCGGTTATTAGTAGATGGCTCTGACTCAGATACCGTGAGAAGCATACTGGGAACCGAAATTGATAACATACGGCAGAGACATTCGGCAGGGAAAGGTATTCTTGAGTTTGCTGGAATGATGGCGCCAGCCTTTGGCATGGTTGGAACATTAATTGGACTTGTGGACATGTTAAAAAAACTTGATGACCCGTCAAAAATTGGAGCCGGAATGGCTGTGGCACTTATTACGACCTTCTATGGGGTTGTATTGGCAAATCTGGTCTGTATGCCCCTTGCAGGAAGATTAGACACACTAAGCAAAAAGGAACTTTTCGTAAAAGAAATTGTCATGGAAGGAGTAATTTCTATTCAACGAGGAGATTCTCCCATGGTAGTTGAAGAAAGGTTAAAAGCATTCTTGCAGGCAAAGGTAGCCAGTAAACTGGCTATAGGATCCAAAAAGGATAGTAAAGAGACGTAATGGACGAAGAAAAGGGAAATGAACCGCCACCCTGGTTGCTTACTTACGGCGATATGGTAACGCTGCTGGTTACCTTTTTCGTGATGTTGATAAGTCTTTCTACAATCAATATGGATAAATTTAAAAAAAATATGTTAAAGGTTCAGGAAAGTTTGGATCCGGATAAAATTTCTTTTCTGGAAGACAACAGGCTATTGGCAGAGGATCCTATTGAAAATGAAGTGGACATAGAGGAAAGTATTGAATCGCTTGAAATGGAAAAACAAATCGAAAACGTAATTGATCCAGAAGATATGTATAATTACATACAGGAGGCAATAAATCAGAGCGAACTATCTCAATTTGTTGATATCGAAGAGATAAAAACAGGATGTAAATTAAAAATTCCTACGCATCTGTGTTTTGAAGAAGGTGAATCGGACTTGAAACGGGATGCATATGCGACCTTTGACAAATTAGGCGCCATATTGCAAATCGTCAGAGGCAATATAATAATTAACACAAATACGGAAAAAGTCACAAAAGAACTTGGTTTACCAATAAACAGGTCAGCCGCTATCTGTGAACATTTTATAACTAAAAGCGATATAGACCCCCCCCGGATTGCAATATTAGGGAATCACACAAATGCCTACGATAAAGATACTATAGAAATTACCCTCCTGAAAAAGTAGTTAATTGTTTGTACATCTTTGCAAAGGAATTAACGGTGCCCGTACTAAAGAGGAAAAAGATATTTGATGCAAAAACCCCTGACATGTTTTTGTTCTCGTATGCTGCGCTTGCGACCTTATTGCTGGCATTCTTTATCGTTATTAATACCTTCACGGAAGAAAAGAAGAAGGAGTTTATTGAAGAATTTCGGGAATCTTTTAAAAGAAGAGAAATAACTTTTGGACTGGGCGGCGTATTTAACGGCGAGAACCTTAAAAAAACTGAAAGCATCAAAAAAATGAAGTATATTTATCCGGAAAATAAAGCCAAACCAATCGAAGGCGCCGACAAAAGGATTGATGTATTCGACCGGGAAGAAGATCAGGTGCCTGCTGCTGCTGTCGTTTATTTTAAAGAGAACGATAGTGCTCTCTTCCTGGAAGGAGAGCATTCCCTGGATAATTTAATTGATTTAATTGGAGATAGGCCGTGTTCCCTTATTATAGAGGGTCATACGCGAAAAAATTTTATCCCCTCAAACGGATACGACAACTGCTGGAAGCTTTCGTTGGACCGTGCAAAAGCAGTAGCTGATTATCTCCATGAGAAAGGGAATATTTCATGGAAGAGAGTGGTTACTATCGGATACGGATACAACAAACCTTTGACAAAAAATATTAAAAGTGACGGGCATAATGACCGCGTATCCATAATTATCAATATCCTGAGATAAGCCGTTCTTCTTTTAGCTTGACAATTCATACTCTGTGTGATATTAATTTCACTTCATGAAAATACTTCAAAACTCTTTATTGTTTGCGTTTATCGCATGCCTTTTTTTACCTTTATTCAATAGTGGCAGTGCCAGTGGAAAAGACAAAGACATAATTATTCATAAAAAAGATATTATTATCCGTTCGGACGAACTCAAAACAGAACCCAAGAAAGACGTTGAAGAATTTAAAACGATTGATAAGCCAGCAGGGAAACAAGAAGCTCCCAGTCTGGAGATTGCCGACAAATATTTAAAAGAAGGGAAAAAATATGAAGCAAGAAACATGCTCTCCGATTTATTTATTAATAAGAAAATACCGGAAAAACAAAAGGAGATAAAGGAGACACTGGATACATTAAACGAAGAATTAATCTTTTCATCCTCGCCCTCTGCAGATGCCACAATGTATACAGTTCAGGCCGGCGATATCATGGTGCGAATTGCAAAACAATTTAACACAAATTATGAACTGATTATAAGAATTAACAACAAATCTCCCACGAGGCTGAATATAGGAGACAAATTAAAGATACTTACGGGAAAGACAAAGTTATTAATTAGTAAGAGCGATTTTACTCTCACTTTGCTACTCAATGACCATTATGTGAAACAGTATCGTATTGGCACAGGGAAAAATGACAAAACCCCGGTTGGTGCGTTTGAAGTAAAAAATAAGTTGAAAGAGCCTGTCTGGTATTCACCTAACGGTGGTATATTCCCTTATGGACATCCGGAAAATATACTTGGCACCCGATGGATGGGTTTTAAAGACAAACCAGACCTGTATGGTTATGGGATTCACGGTACAACATTGCCTGATTCGATTGGTACTGCTTCATCAAATGGATGTGTTAGAATGTTAAATAGCGACGTGGAAGAACTGTATGATTTCGTAACGCTGGATACGGAAATTATTATTCAAAGGTAAAAACTTATGTATAGAAACGAACCTCTCGATAAATACTTGAAAGATGCGGCATCTGGGACGCCGACACCTGGCGGTGGAAGTGTAGCGGCGCTGGTTGGCGCTTTAGCGACGACGATGTCTTCGATGTCTGCAAACTTTACTGCCGGTAAGGAAAAGTTCAAACACTATGATTCTCAGTTGAAGCGAATACTCGGAGAGTGCGAGAAGAGCAGAGAAACTTTATTATCCTTAATGGAGGAGGATATCAAGGTTTATAGTGGGATTACGAATGCGTATGGGTTGCCGAAGTCGACTGGCGCAGAAAAAAACAAACGGTCGGAAGAAATACAAAAAGCAACCATTACCGCTATGGAAGTGC
>MHYI01000098.1:0-7448 GCA_001828295.1 Planctomycetes bacterium RBG_16_41_13
GGGATTTCGACAGATATTACACAGCGCAAGAAAATGGAGGCCGAACTTAAAAAGATGAATGCACTCCTCAAACAGGATGCCAGGGAATATGCGGGAAAGCTGGAAAAACAGAATATTAAACTGGTAATGGAATCGAGAGAACGGAAAAAGACTGATTCTGCCCTTAAAGAAAGCGAAAAGCGTTTTCGCGTAATGTTTGAACAGGCTGCGGTTGGTGTTGCGCTTCGGGAAGTAAAGACGGGCAATTTTATTTTAGTCAATAAAAAATACAATGACATTATTGGTCGTACACCGCTTGTCCATCCTGATGACCGGCAGGCAACTTTAGTAAATATCCAAAAATTAATTGACGGCAAGATTCGTGAATATATTATGGAAGCGCGGTTTTTTCAGTGGAACGGGTCTGTTGTGTGGGTGAATATGACGGTATCGCCCATGTGGAAGATAGGAGAAAAACCTGATTTTTACATGATAATTGTGGAAGACATTACGGAACGTAAAAAGGCGATAGCGTCTCTTGTGGAAAGTAATGAAAAAATTCAACTGTTGCTTGATTCTACAGGAGAAGGTGTTTATGGGATAGATGAGCGTGGTATATGTACGTTTGCAAATACTGCATCTACTAAATTGCTGGGATATGAGAGCGCGCATCAGCTTATAGGGAATCAAATGCATAAAATGATTCACCATACCCGCCGGGACGGCACACCGTTCCCCATTGAGGAATGTAAAGTTTTTCAGGCGTATCAGAAAGGCGAAAGTATTCACGTCACTGATGATATTGCATGGCGCGCCGATGGAACGTTTTTCCCTGTAGAGTATAAGTCATACCCGATACGGAAAAATAATAAAAATATCGGAGCGGTTGTTACTTTTCAGGATATTACTGCGCGAAAACGCATGGAGAACGAACTTTTACATTCTAAAAAAATGCAGGCACTGGGAACAATTACTTCCGGTGTTGCGCATGAGGTGAATAATATCCTTGCGGCTATTGACGGCAATATACAGATGTTAAGGAGACAGAATAAAGGCCGGGAGATGTTGCAGGACTCTCTTAAAATAGTTCACAAATATGTAAGAGACGGTGCGGAGATTGTTCGAAGATTAAATGAATTTACAAAAAAGAACGAAGATTTACACAACTATGTACCTGTTGATATTGCTGAACTGACTAAACATGTTGTGAAATTTCTCAGGCCCAAATGGCAGGATATGGCCCAGGGGTTGGGGATAAAGTATTGCATAAACACCGACGGACTGAAAAAAGTCAAGACTATAAGAGGCAATCCTTCAGAATTACGGGAAGTAGTATTGAATATTATCAATAACGCATTGGACGCCATGCCCAAAGGAGGTACCCTTTGTTTTAATGACTGGGAGGATGAAGATACCGTACATTTGAGTATTTCCGACACGGGGGTCGGTATGACCGAAGAGGTGATATCTAAAATCTTTGATCCTTTCTTCACGAGCAAGGAAATGGGCACAGGTTTAGGTTTGAGTGTTGTTTACGGAATTGTTAAAAGGCATGGGGGGGTGATACACGTCTCCAGCACGGTTGGAATGGGAAGTGTTTTCCTATTGTCGTTTCCATCAAAAAAAGAGGTTTATACGGCAGAAGCAGCACAAATAATCGGGACAAAAAAAGGGACGATGGAAAATAATGTATTGGTGATTGAGGATGCGGACAAAGTCAGCGATGCGGCGTGGGAGTATGGTGAGGGAAATAAGATATTGGTGGTTGAGGATGAATTGGTTATAGGAAAAGTGTTGTGCAATTTTCTTACAGAGGAAGGGTATGCTGTTGAATATTGTAATAATGGCGCAGATGCATTAGACAAATTAAAACAATACAAATATGACCTTGTCCTTTGTGACCTTGGAATGCCTGGGGTTTCGGGATGGGAGATAATGGATGCAATAGAAATGTTAGAAGAAAAACCGAAGGTCGGTATAATTACCGGATTCCTGAATACAGCGGATACTTTTCCAGATAAGAAAATAAAAGCAAATTTTATCATCAATAAGCCATTTGATTTAGAAGTGGTATTAGAGCATATTCAGCAGATACTGGAAAGGGATGGATAATTCATATCCGCTTTGTATTTTAAAAGGGGTTAAAGTTATTCGCGTGGCTGGTACAACATGTATATGCGCATGCACATTTGGAGTTGCAGAGAAAATGAGTTGGACGTGTCCTCACCAGAAAAATAATGAGTGTATTCGGTTAAAGAAACCATGCCAGCCTTTGCAGAAGGGTTGTGTGTTGGAAGATAAAGTTACATTTATAGATTTTCAATATGAGGACAACGAAAATCAAAAACATTCAAAAAAAGGTAAATATCCAGCGTAAACATTACCGCCAAACACCGGCTACGGAGTGCGTTGCTCGCCTGGAAGCCGGTTTGTGTATCAATTTAGTCTTTTGAAAATTGTAAAGGGCGTAATCTCACCGCAAAGGCGCAAAGAACGCAAAGGAAAAATAAGAACCATAATACAAACGGAAATTTTAAATTACCGGTAATTTAAAATTTAACATTCAAAATTCAACATTTCCGTAACACTTTAGTTTTTTGAAAAAATACTGAAAATGACGGCATTCGCAAGCTGTAGTGGCAATTCATGAATTGCCACTACACCAGGTTATACATGAAACTCTGTTTAAATTTACATAACATCTTTGCGTCCTTTGCGCCTTTGCGGTGAGTTTTTTTTCAGACTGCTAAAATGTTACCGGTTTGTTGATATTCTCAAGGAGAGATGTATGACAGAGCCAATGATTACTTGTCCGAAATGCCAGACTGCGATTAAGCTGACAGAATCGCTTGCGGCGCCGATCGTCGAGTCCGCCCGTCGCGAGTATGAGCAACGTCTGGCACAAAAAGACGCCGACGTCGCCAAGCGCGAAACATCGCTTTGTGAGCGCGAAAAAGAAATTATCAGGGCAAAAGAGGCTATTGACGGACAGGTTGCAGAGAAACTGCGCCATGAGCGCGACAGGATAGTCACCGAAGAATCCAGGAAGGCTAAACTTGCACTTGCCGCCGACTTTGAGCAAAAACGAAAGGAACTTGCTGATCTTCAGGAAGTGCTCAAACAGAGGGACGAGAAACTTGCCGAGGCGCAGAAGGCGCAGGCTGAAGTCTTGAGAAGGCAGCGGGAACTCGATGACGAAAAACGAGAATTTGACTTGACGGTGGAGAAGCGCATACAGGAAGGGCTAGCCACGGTACGTGAACAGGCGCACAAAGAGGCGGAAGACCAACTTAAATTCAAGGTGTTGGAGAAAGAGCAGACTATCGCCTCAATGCAAAAGCAGATAGAAGAACTTAAGCGCAAGGCCGATCAGGGGTCGCAGCAACTTCAGGGAGAAGTCCAGGAGCTTGAGCTTGAAGCGCTATTGATCTCAAAATTCCCGCGCGATACGATAGAACCGGTTCCGAAGGGCGAGCATGGCGGCGACGTGTTGCATCGGGTCATTGGCCCGATCGGCCAATCCTGCGGTACTATCTTGTGGGAGTCCAAAAGGACAAAGAGCTGGAGCGACGGCTGGCTTGTCAAGCTTCGTGAAGACCAGCGGGCTGCAAAGGCAGAGGTTGCCGTAATCGTCAGCCAGGCGCTCCCGAAGGGCGCGGCGACATTCGAATTGATTGACGGCGTATGGGTAACGCATCCCAGGGCGGCAATCCCCGTAGCCGTCACGCTCCGCCACACCCTCATCGAGGTCTCATCAGCCCGGCAGGCTATGGAAGGGCAGCAAACCAAGATGGAAATGGTCTACCGGTACCTCACCGGCCCGAGATTTCGCCAGCGTGTACAGGCCATCGTCGAGGCATTCTCATCCATGCAGGAAGATCTCGACAAGGAGAAGAAGGTAATTACGAAGCAATGGGCCAAGCGCGAGGAACAGATCGGGCGCGTGATGCAGTCAACCGTTGGCATGTACGGCGACCTGCAGGGTATCGCGGGGAAGACGTTGCAGGAGATTGAGGGATTGGAAATGCATGCTTTGGAAGCCCCAACTTCTGAAGTAGCAAAATCGGACAGCAAGTAATCACCGCTAAGTACCTTAGCCGTAATTTCTTTGCACACTTCCATTCGTCAGTGCATGCTTTATGGCAAAATATTTAAAGGACACTTCTTCGTTCATTAGTCATTAGTCATTGGTCAACCGCCGACTGTAGATTGTAGGCTGCTTACTGCCACCGTAACTATTCAGCGTAATATATTAAACTACCGAAACACGACTTGTTTCCAAACCTTGTGTTGAACATCGTGAAGTATCCGTTTGGGAACGCCTTCCTACCTGTAATGATTTTCGAAAAATGGATTTAATGTTCAGGAATTTCAATATTTTCAGTTAAGCAATGAACAAACCCACCCCTCAATTCCATGCCAGGAGGGGACTCTAACCTGGACTACCCAGAACAAAACAAGCAAGAAAACAGTTCTCAATCTGTAATTTGCCGACGATAGATTGCCGACTGCCGACTGCAGAAGGGACCATTAAATATTTTGCCAAATAATACAAAGAAGTTGTAACTATTCAGCGTAATTTAGCAAACTACCGGAGCACAGAGCGCAACTCGTTCCCAAACTCCTGTTCCTGTCTGCGTGCGTACACGCACAGGCAGATGGGAACAGGAGTTTGGGAACGAGCCGTGTAACATTTACGCTGAATAGTTACCGTTATTGCAGGTTTATAATAGGTAAACAATTGTATACTTATTTATTGACATATGCTGTTTCCTTAATTATTATATTTAAGTATATTGCCGGTTACTTATGCCAAGGGGCCAAAAAATACATGCAATACTTTTTATCAGAAATGCAGTTGAAATACACAGTATTGAGTTTAATTAAGATTGATAATTTGCTTAAAGAGGATTCTCGTTTTAGAAAGGACAAATTATGATAGTACCTTATGCAGTCGGCAATCGGCAATCTACAGTCGGCAAATTGCCGATTGCCGATTGAAGATTGCCGATTGAAGATTGAAGACTGTGGACTTTTTTCGTGTCAGTACAACACCCATGTTAACAATTGTTTGAAATGTAATATTTTTTATTATCGTCAACAAAACACAATTAAATTAATCAAGACGGTAAATAGTAATTAATCAGGAGATTTTTTATGAATATGAATATGTCAGCGAATGAACAAATACAAACGCCAAATGGCAATACAAGGGTAATGATACTTGCAACCCTGGCATTTGCACTATGCTTTGCCGGCTGGACATTGTTTGCTCCTTTAGCAATATATTTTCAGAGAGAATTTAATCTGTCTTCCACAATGGTAGGAATATTACTTGCTACGCCGGTATTACTTGGTTCCCTCGCAAAAATTCCTATGGGTATTGTGACAGACAAGTATGGCGGAAGACTCGTTTTTACGATTATGCTTCTGTTTGGTTTCGTATCTCTGTTTTTTACCGGTTTTGCCCGTAGTTATGGTTCTTTGTTAGTGTGCGGATTCTTTTTCGGTTTAATAGGATCTTCCTTTGCTGTTGGAATTCCGCATGTTTCAGAATGGTATCCAAAGAAAAAACAAGGCTTTGCATTAGGCGTTTATGGCGTGGGAAACGCGGGTACTGCCCTTGCTGCATTTGGAGCGCCACTTCTTGCAGAATCTTTGGGATGGAATAAGGTATTTATTATTTATTCATTTCCATTACTTCTCATGGCATTTATCTACTGGTTTTTTACATCCAATGCCCCAAAACCTGCCAATTTAAAGGTTTCAACCCTGAGTGACAAACTCAAACTTTATAAATCTTCCAGATTGGCCTGGATCTTTTGCCTTTTTTACTTCATGTTCTTTGGATTCTTCGTATGCTTTTCAGTATGGTTACCGACGTATTTATATGACTTTTATAATATTTCACCGGTAAAGGCCGGTAGCTTCACCTCTATATTTGTATTTCTCTCATCATTTACCAGAATCCTGGGTGGTTACCTGGGTGATAAGTTCGATGGAAGGAAAATAATGGTACTCCTTACAGTAACCGTACTTTTAATAGCGGTATTCCTAAATTTCAACTTATCATTAACAACCTCACTTGCGGTGTTTTATATTATGGGTACTTGTCTGGGTATTGGCAATGGTGTCGTATACAAGTTGGTAGCGGAATATTATCCAAAAGATACCGGGGCTGTGGGTGGCCTTGTAGGGGCAGCAGGAGGCCTCGGAGGCTTTTTTCTCCCTATAATTTTAGGCACAATTAAAGATTACACCGATAATTATGCTCTCGGGTTTATATTCGTATCCCTCGTTTGTCTTATGTGCCTTTCTTTTATGGAGAAAAAAACTCTGGTAAATGCACACAGAAAAGTAGCAAATGTAATGTAATGTAGTGAAGGCTGGAAGCACAAAGCGGCAATGGGTAAATGGAAATGGGTGATTTTTATAGAAAGCATCTCCCTGTGACGTTTCGGTGATAGGATTCGCCGAAACGTCGTGTAAACTCAAAAAAATCGTTCAAGACTATTTTAGGAATTTCAATCTTGCGAATGTAGAGCGAAGAATCTCTTCGCTCTACATGAAAAGTCGCCGAAGGCCTTATTCATCCATCAGCATTCTTAAGAAATGCTATAATTGCCGTCCGGTAATGAATAGTACCGTCCCTTACATTATCTTGCCTTAAAAATTAAGTTTCATTTTCAATCTTGCATATTTTTATTTATAATTCCTTCGTTTTTGCATAGAACAATAGATAAATTATATAGTCCTGTTGTAATTCATATAGAGAAGGGGGTACTGTGTGCAAGTAAGAAAATCTACGAAGATCAGGAGACAGCAAATTGTAGATATTATTCGGGCTATTATATCTTCAAAAGGGATTGAACATGTTACCATAAGCGAGATAGCTGAAGAAATGGGAACCACCAAAGGGGCTATTTACCGGCATTTTAAAAGTAAAAGGGATATACTGAGCTTATTGATAGATAATGTTGAAGAAACCCTTATGGATACTATTGACAATGCAATGACGGATGAAAACCCCATTCAAAATTTAAATAATATTTTACTTGCCCAGCTTACTTTAGCCAAAAATCGCCGGAAGACTTCCTTTATTGTCATTATGGGGGCCATGCAGTTTAGCGATCCAATCATACGCAAAAAGATATTAGATCTTATCCAGAAGTACCTGCGGAAAATAGAGAAACTGCTTTTAAGCGGCGTAAAATCGGGATTAATAAAAAAGGACATAAATCCCAAGGTATCTGCTATGGTTTTTATGGGGCTTATCCAGTCTACTGTAACCGTGTGGTCATATAAAGATTTTGACTTCGTACCAAAAAAAATGCATAAGCAACTATGGAATATTTATCAACATGGAATTGGACTCTGACTATCAGAAAAATATTATTGATGGGTCCGCTTCGCATGACCCATCCTACATAAATTAATAAGCTTTATTACAAAAAATCGGGAATACTCCT
>MHYI01000098.1:7470-10291 GCA_001828295.1 Planctomycetes bacterium RBG_16_41_13
TCCTCCCGCAATATGTCGCTTATATCTATATTCTCTATCTGTTCTTCCACCAGGGGTGGCCTTTCAGTAAGCCCGGTCTTTTCTTCAAAGGTCTTTTTTTCTGCCCTGTAAATTATACCAATGGGGATCCTGTCTCCCCATTCACATGACTTCTGAAAAGCAAGCATCCTGTCTTCCGGATTGTATGATGCATCATCGTTCACCTTATAAATTCTTTTAGAGTACCACTCAAAGGTGTTCTTTTTATTAAATGTTACGCAGGGTTGCAATACATCTATGAGCGCAAAACCTTTATATTTTATTCCTTCAAGTATGAGCCAGGAAAGATGCTCATAATCTGCAGCATATCCCCTTGCAACAAATCCTGCCCCAAGCGCAATAGCTATTTCCAGGGGATAAAGAGGTTCTTCAATTACCCCTTCAGGTTGGAATTTTGTTTGATATCCCGGATCTGTTGTTGGTGATGCCTGCCCTTTTGTAAGGCCGTATATTTGGTTATCGTGAACTATTAATGTTATATCTAAATTTCTTCGTATATTATGAACAAAGTGATTTCCACCCTCCCCATAACAGTCTCCATCGCCGGTAGTAATTACTACGGTTAATTTGTGATTTGCAATCTTTGCTGCAACGGCAACCGGCAGCGCCCTTCCATGAAGGCCGTTAAAACAGTTGCATCTGATATAGTGTGGTAGTTTTGCAGCCTGGCCTATTCCGGAAACAAATAAGACGTCTTTCAAATCCCTGCCAAGTTTGGCAACCGATTTTTTAACCGCAGTAAGGATACCGAAATTACCACACCCGGGGCACCAGGCTATTTCATCACTGCTTTTAATATCCTTAACTTCTACCATAATTATATCTCCTGTCTGATTTGCTGGATAAGAAAGTCTAAATTAAAAGGTCTGCCATCAAATTTTAATATAGATCTATTAGCTTGAATCCCGGTTTCTCGCTTTAATAATCTTGCAAGTTGTGCTCCGGCATTATTTTCTACAACAATGATGTTTTTCGCTCCCTTCAGTAATTCAATCATATCGGCAGATGGGAAAGGCCAGACTTGAGGCAGATGAATGTACCCTATTTTTTTATCAGCGATTGATTCCTTTGTTTCTTTTAATACACCATAGGTAGAACCGAAACCAATGAGAATACAATCGGCGCCTTCTACATCAAACGCTTTCGGCTTCTCTATTTCGTTCGAAAGGCCAGCCATCTTTTTGTAAAATCTTTTTTCAACCATCATGGTGCGTATCCCCGCATCTTCGGTTATGTGTCCTTCTTCTGTATGCTCATCACTATCTGCATAGACAGGGTCTTCTATCCATGAGGGTATTGCCCTGGGAGAAATGCCTGACTCGGTGATTTGGTATCGTTTATAATTTTTCACCCCCTTAGACTCTTCCTTTGATAAAATATATCTTTGTACTTTTATCTTATCCAAATCAAACATCCCGATATTTCTATAAGAGTCTATTAAATGCTGGTCTGACATAATAAGCACAGGTATCTGGTATTTTTCTGCCATATTAAAGGCCTTTATGGTTAAATAAAACGCCTCTTCTATTGAACCGGGCGAGAATATGAGCCTTGCAAATTCGCCATGACCTGCAGAAATGAGAAAATCCAGATCTCCCTGTTCTGTTCGTGTGGGAAAACCGGTTGCGGGGCCTGGTCTCTGTCCTTCATAAATTACAATGGGCGTTTCCGTCATGCCGGCAAGGCTTAAACCTTCTACCATAAGGGCAAATCCCCCGCCGGAAGTACCTGTCATTGACCGAACCCCTGCAAAGGATGCCCCGATTATCATGTTTATTGCCGCAATCTCATCTTCAGCCTGTTCGACAACCATGTTAAATCTTTTTGCATATTGTGCCATAAGGTTTGCAAGGCCGGTGGAAGGCGTCATGGGGTATGCAGAATAGAATTTGCATCCTGCTTTAATTGCCCCTAATCCTATTGCATCAGAGGCGGTCATTAAAAGGGTGTCTTTTGCAGTGCCTTTTTTTATTTTGAAGGTATCTCGTTTAAAATTATTTCTGGCAAAATCATATCCGGCCTGAGCGGTTTCTCTGTTTTTTTCTATGAGATCCTTTTTCTTATCGGCGAATGCAGTTCTCAATACATTATCTACGTAACTAAAGTCCACACCGGTCATTTCTGCCAAAAATCCACAAGCAACTGAATTAACAAATATTTCGTTCCCTCCAACCTCCTTTGCTATGCTGTACATAGGGATATCAAAAAATGCGCTATCTTCCTCAGTAATATTAAATCTTTTCCTGTCGAGGACCATTACCCCATTTTTTGATAGAGATTTTCTGTGAATATCAACACTTTTATTATCAAGGGCTACCATGATGTCGGAGTTTTGGCGTAGTGTGTGGAGAGGTTTATCGGAGATTCTTATTTGATAAAAATTATTACCTCCCCGTATCCTTGACATGTAATCCTGAGCAGCAAAAATATAAAACCCGGCATTTTTGAATACATTACATAATGCCCCTCCTACCGTTTGCATTCCCTGACCTGCTTCACCGGCAATTTTTATTGTAAGTTCATTATCCATAATAGTGACCTCAGAAAAGGAGAAAAAAGATAAGAAATTGGTTAAGGCGTATATAATACACACGTTATCAAATATGATTGTTCCCTGCAAGGGGAATTGCCAGAGTGGGCGTGTGAGGGAAACCGGAAAAAATTACGCTGAAAAAGGGAGCAAGTATGAGTAAAATGTGGAGCATGGGATATGACACAGCGGCGTGGCATCGTAGCGTTGGGGCGCGTAAAATGTTACCTGGAATGTAATTTATAAGCGAGA
>MHYI01000099.1 GCA_001828295.1 Planctomycetes bacterium RBG_16_41_13
TTAAGGCGTTTACTATGGTACGATTTCAGTTATAGGAGAATATTTTAAAGATTGATGACTTTCTATTTGAGAATATGGCAATGGATTAAAGTTAGCAAAGTAGAGATTACTTTATTCTTTTTATGCTTTTTTGCTTACGGATACTTTTTCCACGGTGGCGGCGCCAATCAAAATGCTACTTACGATCAAATCAGGTCGATAGTTGAATATGGTGAACTTTCAATAAATAGGTTTGCATACAACACTCATGACGTAAGTGTATACAAAGGTTTTGTTTTCCCGAATAAGGCACCTGGCTTAACCTTTCTTGGGGTTCCCATAGGTTTTATATTATTTCAATTGAAAGAGGTCTTCCTCCATTTTATGGCAGAAGATACCTATTTCTTGCTCGCCTGCTATTTTATCAATTGGTTAACTGTGGGTTTCATTTCTGCCATTTTATGCGTTGTGTTATATAAATTTATTTACCAATTAACACAATGCACAATGACGGCCTTTATTGGAACTATGGGATATGGCTTTGGAACGACAGCTTTCGCTTACTCAACAATCTTGTATGCACACCAGATAGCAACCGCATGTTCTTTTATCGCCTTTTACCTTATTTTTATTCTAAAAAACAAAAAGGTAAGTTATTTTCCTACTATCTTCCTCAGTGGTTTATTAGCAGGATATTCAGTAATTACGGAATATCCCTGTATTTTTGTATGGTTTCTATTATTTTTGTATGTAATTTTTCTTTTTCCTCATAACAAAAAATATATAATTTATTTCACAATAGGATCTTCAATTCCAGCCGGAATTTTGTTGTTTTATAATTACTTATGTTATAACAATCCTATACATTTTAGTTATTTTTCGTTTTTTGTCAGAAATGCAGACGTTCAGTCTGGTTTGAAAGAAACGGTAAAAACTATTTCTTTCCCTGGCATTTTAACATTATATAAGATTACATTTGATTCTTACAGAGGAATATTCTTTTATTGCCCATTCCTATTAATATTTTTCCCGGGAATTTATTATTTCTTAAAACAAAAGGGAGTTTTCAAAGAGTTTCTCCTTCTAATAATAATAACTACATACTATTTTGTTTTTAATGCCTCTTACCGACATTGGGATGGTGGATGGTCATTAGGGCCTCGACATTTAGTTGCAACGATACCTTTTATGGTCCTTTTATCATCCTTTTTTATAAAGCAATATCCAAAGATATCGATATGCGGCACATTAGCATCATTTTTTTTAATGCTTATGGCAGTTTCTGTCACACCAGAAACTCCTTCTGATAGATGCAGAAACCCTATCGTGGAATTTTATTTCAAGAACTTCTTTGATTCAAATTTGTCACTCAATAAAATGCCTATCTTTACAAGTAATATTTTGGGGGATAAATTTAATTCATTTAATATAGGCACCGTCCTTCATTTGCCTGATGTTTTATCACTAATCCCTTTCTATTTGATTATTATTGTTGGAACGGTTAGTTTTGTAGGCACGGTAAAATTGCAAATTTCAGACATCTTTCATAGTACATTTTTTGTTTCTAAAATAAATTGGGGAGTTGCCACATTGAAAACAAATATAACGTATTTTAGGTTCAGTTTAATTATTTTTCTCATTAGTATATTAAGCATGCAAATCGTCATCGCAATTTTAGGCAGAGAAGAAACGACTTTCAATAAGGAAAGCAACTATATTATCCAATCTGGATTTTTGGGCTGGTATTATGAAAACAAGGCATTTGATGGCAAACCAAAATTGGTCCGGTATGATAATAGGATTTCTTTTAATGACGTCTCCTTTAACGAAATCTTTTCTGGAAAACAATTTAGTGTTATTTGGAGCGGCAGATTATATGTCCCGAGAAATGGATTCTATAAATTCTATACGGAATCGGATGATGGTTCATTTTTATACATTAACGATAAACTGGTTGTTAATAATGGGGGAGATCATGGGATTAAAACTATAGAAGGAAAGATGCAATTAACCGAAGGATATCATGATATCAAGATCAAATATTTCAATAGTGCGGGAAGCAGTCACATTAAGGTATTTTGGGAAATACCAGATGGCCTAAGGTGTCTACTTGGAGAAGATAATGTTAATAATTACCTAGTGGAGCATAGCCATAACCAAAAAGAGTAACTCGGTACTGAATAACAAATACTCGTAATTTTTAACAGTTTAGCCGCCAGGCAAAGGAAAAGATATGATGGATGAGTTTATTTTAGTGGATCATAGACGTCTTGTAAGTGATAGACGATATAGACATTCATCATAATAAAAAGGGCCATATAGTTATAACAAGCCACTTTAGCAATTGTAGCTGCAATCCGATTTCTAAGAAAATCAAATATCAGGAAAGGAAAGATGCCAATGACAAGGTAACACCTAAACAGCCATGGTGATTTGTATAAATCCCCTGGTAGGATTTCTTTTAAAGGGAGTGCCATAAGTACCAGGAGTATCAAGAGTGCCTTTGCTGTACTGGGTTTTGCAATAAAATCCCTTATAAATAATCCTCCGGCAATTGCCATAAAGGGGTACATAGGGAAAAGATACCAGCCATATGAATAAATATCTGACGATACAGCACACAACGTCATGAGAAAAATAAAGGCCGTTATTGGAACAGTTTGATCTCTTTTTCCCATAGAATAAACTATTACATACCAAAACCATAATAAATATCCCATACCAAAATTTGCAGAGACTTGTGCAAGTCTTGGTTCCTTTATATACCTGAGCACAATATTGAATACTGTCATATGCTGCTCATTTCGTAAGGCCAACATCTTAAAGAACGCCTCTGGATTAATTAGATAATTGTACAATAAATAACTTGCAGCAAGGAGAAACCCAATTCCAGCAGTAATGCCGGCTTCCTTTATAAAACCCTTTCGGCTCAATAGTAATGGATAAATCACAAGTGCACAGATACCTGGTTCTTTACTCCAGAACGACACCCCTGCCAGGAGCCCTGCAAAGATTACGTATATCTTCTTTTTAGATTCAATATATTTTAAGACACATAATACCCCAGAAATGATAACAAGTGAAAGCAGACAGTCTCCTTTTGCAATTCGTCCAGCGGCAACAATGAGCGGTACCGTGGCGTATATCAAACCGGCAATGATGGAGACTGTATTGGATTTGTATATCTTATAAGAGACAAGAAATACAAGAATAATCGTAAGTGTTGAGAAAAATATAGGGGTCAAATTGAATGTGGTGAACCGACAATCTAAGTAATCTTTAGCACCACAGATAGTTGGTGGAATACCAGCAAAAATAGAAAACAAGGGTGGGTGGTCAATGTAGCCTTTTACAATCCTAAAACTATCACCAAACCATCGAATAAATTTTATATCTTCGGCCTTGTAGGCTGATAGAAAATATGGTGGTTCCCATGATTTAGGCCCATCACCATGGAGGATATGATAACCATTCCATGCCTCTGAATAAGGATCCATCGTATCTCCGTGTGGTGGAACTACACTATAATTGTTAAGCCGTAAAGTAGCGCCGAGAATAACAATGAGAATCAAGGCAACTATAGACCAATTTTGGTTTACATACGCAAAGTATCCACAAATGCGATTTTTTATTACATTTCTAAATACGAGAAAGAAACTAAGACAAATAGATAGGGATGCAATAATAAATCCTATTGCATACCATACTTTAGCGCTACCCAAAACCCCTATGTCCTCGGCAGGCATTAAATACCGTGAAGAAATGTTCGAAAGCTTGCTATCACCCGGCTTTTGCCAAAACAAATTTAGTGTAGCATATTTTTTCTGATTAAAATAATTAACTTGTATAGATTTCCAACCCTTTTCTAAATAAATTTGTGCTTTTGAATCACTTCCCGCACGATATTTTATAATAGGCTTTGAGTCTATAAACAGAAATACATCCCCGTTCGTATCCACATTAAACATATATGTGCTATCTTTGGGTATCCAAATAGATCCCCTCCAAAGGATATTGTAGGCAGGTACCTCTGCCGGTGGTTCAAAACGGTAATTATCCCAATAATTTACATAATAAGTCCTCAGTATTCCGTGATTTTTAAATGCAATAGCGGAATCATTTTTCTTGAATACGAGATTTGATTCCTTTATGAGGTTATTGGGTTCGATTCCCAAAATGTATGGTATTGAAGCGTCAGGCGTGTGCAAGTCCTTAGTTTCTGGTTCTTGATAAAATTGTGTGGAAGGAATAACTGTTTCCGCTTCATTTGAAAACTTCCACTTAAGATACAGCATAGACTTACCGCCTTGATCAAAATACTTCAAACGGAGACGATAAAATCCAGGCTCAAGGAATACCGTTTGCCTTTTTTCCACAACGCCGTGAGATCCCCCATTATCAATGACCCGTCTGCCGTTGAGGAACAGTTCCGACCCATCATCCGAGCCTAATATAAAGGTGTAATCCCGGCGATGCTCGATTTTTAAGAGACCATACCATTCGATAGTAAATGGTGATTTGTGAGGTTTTTTATCTTCGGAAGGCCACTCGAAATGTATCGGTCTATCCTCTGTTGTTTCCATGATAAGCCTTCCCTTCGGATACCCTTCATATACATCTTTTCTAAGACCGGAACGCATTTCGGAGTGAGATAGGGTTATGGGACTGAGTGTTATATTTTCCTCTTTGGGAAGGGACAAGTAGTATCCAGTCAATCCATGACTGGGCAATAATAGTTTGATGCCTGTGTATAAGCCTCCTATCAACAGCATAATGAGAAGGGTTATTAAGAGGCATTTTGATTTTGAGAATGGTGAGTTATCGATTACGATATACCTCTATATAGTAACGGTGATTTAAATTCACTATTGTTATTCAAAACAATGTTAATATAATATATTAAGAATTGTTTGTAAATAATCAAACGATTTATAAGGCTTTATAAAAATATATGCACGCATCGAGTTAATCCCCCTTAGAAAAGGGGGATTGAGGGGGTTGTGTTTTTTTTGAGCTATTCCCCATTTTCATGAGGACAAGTTTACAACCCCCTAGCCCCCTTTTTTAAGGGGGATTTTTTCTCTGCCACTACCCAAGAAGCCGCATAAATAAAATGAAATTCCTATATAATAAATTTAAGAAGTAAGGCAACTATGACGTTTGTCATTCTTTTTATTATTATTTCAATCATGACAGGATTTTTGCTTACTTATTTTCTGTCAGCAAGGTATTCAATCTTTGAACGGGTTGCTTATGGGACGGTTATTGGGGTAGGTTTACACACATGGATAGTTTATCTATTTTCATTACTGTGGGGACTTTCTGGTAAAAGTATATACATTTCAATTGCCTTGTCTGTGGCGTTAAGTTCAATAGTTCTGACAATCAAATGGGTGTCTTTAAAAGAGAAGATTCGTGATGAAATTACCGATATAAAGAAAGGCTTCTTCCTCAACAAAACGTGGTATTTTGCGCATATTGCAGTATTTTCATTTTTTACAACAATATTCTGGTGTTTATTTTCCAGGACAATAATCTGGAAAAAGGACGGCCTGTATGTTGGTCTGACAAATAATTATGGTGATCTCCCGCTGCATCTGGCTTATATTACCTCCTTTGTATGGGGTAATAATATTCCCCCGCAGGACCCATCGTACGCAGGTGAAAAGCTGGTTTATCCGTTCCTCGCTGATTTCTTGTCTGCCATTTTTCTGAAGTTAGGGCTAAACTTCCGTGATATGTTATTTATTCCCGGATGGCTACTGACCGTTGCTTTTTATGGCGTGTTGTATTATTTCACGTATCGTTTGACAAAAAAAAGGCTTGCTGCTATTCTTTCTCCCTTTATATTTTTCTTTGCCGGCGGATTTGGTTTTTACTATTTTTACCAGGATATTTCAAATACATCTCAAGGTCTTTGGTCATTCCTCATGCACCTTCCCAGGGATTATACAAAGATTGAACCTTTAAACTACCACTGGATTACGCCTCTGACGTGTCTTAATGTGCCTCAGCGGGCGTATCTTTTTGGTTTTCCCATTACGATATTAATTTTTACGCTTCTATACTCGGGTATAGAGCACACAAGGTCATCTTTTAAGAGAATGGAGGGGAGGAATGAGTTCCTTTTTGCCGGTATCCTTGCCGGAGCACTGCCTTTCTTTCACACACACAGTTTTCTGTCCTTGTTGATGGTTACGATACCCTTGGGTCTCATATTTTGGGACTGGCGTAAGTGGATTTTGTTTTTTCTGCCTGCATTTATTCTGTCATTACCACAGGTACTGTATCTTTCCGGAAACGTTGGCGGCGGGAGTTTTTTTAAACTTAATTTTGGCTGGATGGCGGGTAAAGAAAATTTCCTATGGTTCTGGCTGAAAAATACCGGCCTTTACTGGCCCTTGATTATAGCTGGATTCACAACAATTTTTGTTTTTCGTAAGGGCACGGATCACCGTGCCCCTACACGTCTTGGGTTATATTCTTTGCCTTTTTTGATTCTTTTCCTCTTACCCAACCTGGTGCTTTTTGCCCCGTGGAGTTGGGATAATATAAAGATGTTGATTTATTGGTTCCTGGGAACAACGCCTATTGCTGCACTTGCTCTGGATCATCTGTATGAAAGTAAACGGTTCAGAGTTATTTCAAGGGTTGGTTTTTTCCTGGTCATGTTTTTCCTTACCATTGCAGGGGGTATCGACGTTTTTAAATATGCCATAGCTCCTGCAAACGGCTGGAGGGAGTTCACTACAGAGGAAATAGCGCTTGCAAAAAGAATTTCAAACGAAACTCCTCCATATGCAGTTTTTTTAAATGCACCCATACACAATCACCTCGTGTTTTTGTCAGGCAGAAAGTCATTGATGGGTTTTCCGGGTCATGTGTGGAGTCATGGATATAGCGATAGTTATGGGCGTGAACAAGATATTAAAAAAATGCTGTTAGGTGGAAATGGGGCTGCAGCATTGATAAACAAATACAAACCAGACTTTGTTACGATCGGGCCAAATGAGAGGCGGATTGGCGCAAACAAGAGTTATTTTAACGATAATTTTTTTGATAGGAACTATGCCTGCATTATTACTACGAAACATTATAAAATATACGATCTCAACAAAAAGAATCAGCCCGTTGTCTCGGCAAATGAATATCCTCGTCAAAATGATAAGCAAATGGTATCAAGGCAGGGTGATGGATTATATGTTTGTTATTATAATAACATGGATTGGAATGGTGAACCGATATATCAGGAGATAGATTCAGAGATAGAATTTAATTGGTCAAATGACGACGAAAAGCCACTATTTAGCCCATTTAGTGCGATTTGGAATGGTTACATCGATATTCATACGCCGGGTAAATACACATTCAAATTGACCTCAGATGATGGCTCCTGGCTTTACATAGATGATATTTTGGTGATAGATAACGGCGGCAACCATGCAACAAAATCTGTGGCAGGTACGGTTACTTTAGAACCCGGCAAACACAAAATAATGATCAAATATTTTGATGCCGGAGGCGGGGCGGTGCTCAGCCTGTTGTGGATTCCACCAAATGAGAAAGAATCAAAGATACCAGTAGACAGATTAAAGGTAAAGGACTAGCGTGATAGAGACGCAGACCAATAAAAACGTTTGGAACCACAGATTTCGCAGATT
>MHYI01000100.1:0-7184 GCA_001828295.1 Planctomycetes bacterium RBG_16_41_13
TGCTATGGCTCTCAGCGATTCGCCGGATACCGCACATTACAATCTCTTTAATAACGGACGCATTCTCTTGATGGAGATAACGGTTAATGATATTGAAGGATTATTGACGGGTACGGATTCCACCGGTTTTATCAGAAAACAAGTTGCAGCAGCAAAAGAAATGTGTCCCGGAGTCGATATCGGCCTTACAGGAACCGTTGCCATGGAAGCCGACGAAATGGAAATTTCCCAGAAAGAAATGTTATACATTTCCATAGGTGCACTTGTGGGAGTTGCAATACTATTTATCGTCTCGTTCAATTCAATTCTAATGCCATTACTCGGCATGCTCACCCTTTTGTGTTCGATAAGCTGGACGTTCGGCTTTACAACATTGGCAATCGGGTACTTAAATCTCTTTTCCATTGTATTCGCCGTTGTTTTAATAGGCCTGGGGATCGATTTCAGCATCCACCTCATGTTACGCTACGCGGAATACAGAAGACTCGGCCATGAGAAAAGGGCCGCATTATGCAAATCAATGGAAAGTACCGGAAAAGGCATCATCCTGGGCGCGGTTACCACGGCAATATCGTTTTACTCCACCCTGTTAATCGATTTTAAAGGATTAAGCGAGCTAGGGTTGATCGCGGGAACGGGCATTTTGCTCGCATTGCTCTCCACGCTGTTTTTGCTTTCTTCGCTTATCATCTTATGTGACAAATTCATTACCGCAGAGAAAAAAATATTCCCGGCGGCTTCATTATGCACCCCGGTAAAAAACTGGATGTTTCGTATCGTAGTTTCATGCAAAGTCCCCCTGACGATTGTTTCCATACTGTTTGCAATTGGTTCATGCTTCTTTGTAAGGCACATAAAATTCGATGACAATCTGCTGAACCTCCTGCCACCCAACCTGGAATCGACCCGATACGCAATAAAAATTGTTCAATCAACGGGCACCGCCACATGGTTTGGGGCGATTGCCACCAATACTCCTGAAGAAGCAGAGAGGGTGTCCGAAAGACTCCTGCAACTCAAAAGCGTGGGAAAGGTAGAAAGCATTGCTTCAGTGCTCCCCGGCGAGCAGGGGAAAAAGACAGGCATTATAAAAGAGTTGAACGCCATTGCACAAACGATACCCCTTCCTGAGAATGCCGGCGATGCCATACAATATCAGGAATTGAAAAACATTCTTGAACGGCTGCAATTCCGGCTCACTTTCGGTAAAAATATGGGGCTGCTGAATGAGGGTAGCCATCCCATGACCGACCGGTTCCTCATCCTTAACAACAAAATTGATACCTTTTTGCGGAGCGCAGGAACTTTGCCGGAAGCGGAAATTGTGGAAAGATTATCCAAAGGACAACGGACAATTCGCAAACATCTTGAATTCCTGAAGCATGGAATGGTTCCCGAACCCATGACCATAAACGACTTGCCCTACGGTCTGAAAGAACGATTTATCGGGAAAACGGGGAAAAACATGGTATATATCTTTCCGAAAGAAGACATCTGGACGGAAGGAAAACTGGGCGAGTTTGTCTCGGAAATACGGAGTATACAGCCGGAAGCCACCGGCGCGCCATTTCAAATTTATGATACAAACAGATTAATCAAGCGGGGGTTTCTGATCGCCGGATGCTACACACTGGCTATTATTTTTGCGATCCTCATCTTCACCTATAGAAATATAATACTTACCCTGACCACGCTTTATCCTCTGCTCCTGACGATTTTATGGACAATCGGATTTATGAAATTGTTCCGTATTCAGCCTAACCCGGCAAATGTCATCGCATTTCCCTTAATACTGGGAATCAGCATTGATAACAGCATCCACACCATGATGCGGATAAACGAAAAAGAAGGCATTTGGATACATCAAACCAGCACGGGAAAGGCTATCCTCGTATCTTCACTAACGACCATAATAGGATTTGGGTCTTTGGCGCTGGCATCACACCGGGGGGTATCGAGCCTTGGATTGATCCTCGCAATCAGCCTCTCGTGCAGCCTTGTGACGTCCATATTCATCCTGCCGTTCACCCTTTCACTCATACATGAGTACAGAAAAAAACGCACGCACCGCCTTTATGGCGAAAAAGCTGCTTAAGGGCGGGCGACCACATTTTGCCCGGGAATACATTAGTAACTTATCAGTAATTTCTTTGCATTTTTGGCAAGATGCTTAATTGTGAAGTCCGAAATGCTAAATACGAAACAAATGCTACTGGCAAAATGATTTGAAATTCTAAACGAACGCATCTTTCGTATTTCGTACTTCGTATTGTTAAATGTTTTGTAACACTTTAGTTTTTTGAAAAATTCCAACAATAACATTGTTTTGCCGGACGGTGTAGGGGCGAAGCATTTGCATGTTTGGGCATGAACGCATGTATGCCAGTTATTGCAAATGCTTCGCCCCTACGGTTTCAAAAAACTAAAGTGTTACAATGTTTTGGATTTGCTTTGAATTTTATGCTTTGTAATTAGAATTTGCTTCGTCATCGGCCAATTATAGGGACGCGACGCTCCGTGTAGTCATACGAGTTTTTTAATCCTCGCAATCTGTGTAATATGCCTCTATCCCGCAAGGGAGCCGATTCCCCTCTTTATTTGCTACCTTACGGCACGAACGTGGTATTTGATGTTGGCATCTGTATAGGCGTAGTCGCAATATCCAGAATCGAACCTGACAACCCATGCCGTCCCTTCTTTTCTTATATCGGAAGTCCAGATTCTTTCCTGGAGGGGATCAAATACCTGATCGATGTTTAATCCACTCCTTTTCTTTACTGATTGCATTAGCGACATTGCTTCCTCGGTGGTTGGCAAACGCCAGTCGTTATAACCCGCAAATTGATCCCTGTTTAGTTGAGAAATATAGTGCTTTGCCTCTGCGTAATTCATTTCTTTTTGTGAACCGGATTGCTGCCATGTAATATGAACAGCCCGATCATGCACGAATTTTCCCGCTTTTTGTATTTCATACGCGTGGGTAATTCCTTTTCCGGAAGGATTTCTTCGCGAATCAAATAGTCCTTTTTCTTTCAATACGGATTGTATCTTTTCTGGTGATAAGCCATTTTCCGGGGTATTGCGAAGGAATATTGCCGTAACTACAATGCCCGTTGATTCAATAGCATCAGTCTCCATTGGCGCAGACACAATGCTATTAGCAGGTACTATTGCAATTAACACAAGGATGATGAGTAAGACAAGACTGCCCGGATAAAGAGCATGGCTTCTTTTCATATCTTCGCCGTTTGTGTTTCTATAGGTTTTTTTTAAAACTAAATCCTTCATAACCACGTGAGCATTCCCGATTTTTTGTAATAAAGCTTATTAATTTATGTAGGATGGGTCAAGCAAAGCGGACCCATAAATAATATTTTCCTGATGGGTGCGCCAATGCTTCACCCATCCTTATATGTTATGGTGTCTATAATTCATTATAATATAGGGACACTTCCCTTATTTTTCCACCAAGATCAAGCAAGAAACATGGGAAGTGTCCCCCAATTCGAAAAGAAATAAACGAAAAGTTGATTAATGTGTATACGGATTTTCTTAAAAAAGACAAACTTTCTCTATCCTTTTTAATTATTCACTATAATATGGGATATGATTTATATAATCAAAAACAATACAGAAAAGCTATTGAGCAATTTAGTATTGTTACAAAAGTTAATCCTTCATTTTCCCTTGCTTACTATCAGTGGGGTCTTGCTTTACATGATCAAGCCAAATATAACGAAGCAATAGAAAAATATAATTTGGCAATTAATAATGATCCGCAACGGCAGCACCCTTTCACCTATTATTATCTTGGACTTGCTTATTCAAGCAATGGGCAAAATGAAGAAGCAATTAATGCTTTTAAACAATTTTTGGAATTTGCACCTAATTCAGATTTAACTAGCAAAACAAAAGAAATTCTAAATGGATTATTTAAAAACAGTAAATAATAATTATCCCTCTAATTAGGTGTGTAAGGTCGGATTCCTTGCCTACTCATCTGATTACATTGCAGACGTGTAAACATGAACTTCTTTATCGAGTCGATTCTTTAATCTGTCTTTTTCAACTTCAAGATCGTATCTTGCTTGAAGATTTATCCAAAACCTTTCCGACAGACCAAAAAACCTTGATAGTCTTAAAGCTGTATCTGGAGTAATAGAACGTTTTCCCTGAACAATCTCATTTATTCTGCGTGCTGAGACATTAATATCTTTGGCTAGCCTGTACTGGCTAATGCCCATAGGTTTGAGAAATTCCTCCATCAGAATTTCACCCGGATGAATTGGATCTAATATCTTTTTTGACATCGTTGCCTCCTAATGATAATCTACTATTTCAACGTTGTAAGCATCTCCCTCACGCCATTCAAAACATATACGCCATTGATTATTAATACGAATACTATATTGTCCCTTCCTATCTTTCGATAATTTTTCAAGGTAATTGTTCGGTGGTACACGCAAATCCATCAGATTTTCAGCACCTTCAAGTATCTCAAGTTTTCTTCGGGCAATTTTTTGTATATCCCCTGGAATTTTGAGTGAGATTTGACGATTGAATATTTTCTCCGTTTCTTTGCAAACAAAGTTTTTTATCATTTATCAGACAATATTGCATCCCGTTAATAATGTCAAACGTTATTATCACTATTTAACAAATTATTGTTCCGGATAACATTACTTTTTTATGTTGCCCAATAAAAAGTCTTTTAAAGATGCAGAGGAAATATTTTAACATTTGTAACACTTTAGTTTTTTGGAAAAACTCAATAAAATTAAGGATTTCCGGTTTTATAGAGCAGGGAGCATTTTCGTGTTATAACACACCCCTAAATCCCCTCTTTTTAGAGGGGACTTCTTATCTCCCCTCTAAAAAGAGGGGCCGGGGGTGTGTTATAAGGAAGTAAACTTTTAACACGCACACTGTACTAGATGCAAAAATAGGGTCACACCTTGATTAGTGATTTGACCTTTTCCCATTGTTTATGGGTTTCATTTTCTTTAAATATCTTTGATTTCATAATAGCTACTCTCCGACTTATGACTTATAATCACTCATCAAGGTGTGACCCACATTCCCGCTTTCTCTCAGAAAGTGTCCTTTTTTCTGTTTGAAAGAGAAAAATTCCGGTTTTGGGAAATGCTTATTACTATTTTATGGAATCAATTTAAACTATTTTCGGCAAATTATTGTATTGAGTAACACAGAAACATGCATACACTCATTGAAGATAAATCCTTTCGAAACAAATTATATGTCTTTAAAGACAGGAGAGAAGCGGGAAAACTCATTTCACAACAGCTCGTGGAATACAAAAACACCGATGCCATAGTGCTTGGCATACCTTCCGGAGGTGTCCCGGTAGCCGCAGAGATAACAAATGCCCTTGCACTTCCCCTTGACTTACTCATTGTGCGAAAGGTACAGATACCCTATAACACAGAAGCCGGATTTGGCGCTGTCAGCCCTGATAACATGGTATTATTGAATGAAAAACTCCTCAGCAAGCTCAACTTATCTGCAGAAGAGGTTGAACGGCAGATTCAAAGAACAAGAGAAATAATCAAAAAGAGAAACGATCTCTTTAGAAAAGGGTTGCCATTTCCTTCCGTAAAAAACAAGGTCGCAATTATTGTCGACGATGGATTGGCGTCCGGTTATACCATGTTTTCCGCCATTGAATTTACAAAAAGACATGAACCGCAAAAGATCATAGTTGCCGTTCCAACAGGATTAAAAGAAACGGTTGATGACATTCTGTCTCTGGTAGATGAACTTGTTTGCCTTAACGTGAGAAGCGGTTTTATTTTTGCCGTGGCAGACGCCTATGAGAACTGGTATGATTTGGAAGATGATGAAGTACTATCGATCTTACAAAATTTCAAAGAATAAGGAACAAGCAATGACGGATTATTGAAAGATATTTTTTAGAACCTTTAAGATATTATGATTTTTCATTATTGAAAGGAATGTAATCATAAATAATGATTCCCATTCATGAACTGCTGAACAAAATACGTTGGAACAGCGAATTTGGGAAAGGTACTTTTGAAATCGGGTACTTTGACCGCATTGCACAGAAAATCATCCTGGTCTCCTTTAAAAGGATCCTTTTAGAAAAAGGAAACCACGCTACCTTTCAGTTGATGGACGCTAACGGAGAATTACTAACAATTCCTTTTCACCGGGTGAGGGAAGTCTATAAGGACGGAGAACTGATCTGGAGCAGACCACATTGAATCGTTTATCTTTTACGCCTGCCTGGTAATACCTCTTTTTAAAAAAGCCCATATAAATACTTATTTACTTAAACTCGGGTAGAGTTATGGATGATACGGCAATATCATTAAGTTAACGCTTATGTCCATAGGCGAAGTGTTTTAAGGGAAAATAGGGTCACACCTTGATTAGCGATTCGACCTTTTCCAATTGTTTATGGGCTTCATTTTCTTTGTAACACCTTAGTCTTTTGAAAAAAACTTCAACAAGCTTTGCTCGTCCTGACGATCTATACTGTTTTTCAACATACCCCTCTCCGTCCTTGTGCGACCCGGAGCAACCGGATGTCGTTGATTTCACTTTTATCCCCTGTTCACGGTTGTCCTTAATTTTCAATATAATCTCTCCCTTTGCGCCATTTCCTGCCTTATAAGTACCGCTGTATTTTGTGTTGCTCTTTTTTTCAACTTTACAGCTACACTTGTACTGGAAAGTATACTCGATGAATAATAACCCGTCCTGTTCCTTCCAAACCATCACTTACTAGGGCGTATGCATCATTTTTGCTGCAAAAACAATACACACCAAAGACACAATAAATAACAATATTACCCTTCCTTGCGTTATTTAGGGCACAGCGATACAGCAGATAAATATGTAGTTCAATCCATTTATACAAATTTATCTGACTTATACCTGGCTAAGAAAGATTGCCAAAGCACCGTGAATACGCTTGAAAAGGGTTTAGGCCGATTGCCAAATCGCCCTGAAATGTATCGTAAAAAAGCCGTTGATCACTTATCTGCCGGCGACAAAAACAAGGCCATTCAAACTCCCGGCGGGTTCAGGTTGATGCGTATGGGGGAGAGAAGCCCTTCTGTTGCAGAGCGAAGAACCTCTTCGCTCTACATGAAAAAGGAACCGAAGGCATAATTTAACTTACAGGAATTTCAAACCATCTA
>MHYI01000100.1:7215-8793 GCA_001828295.1 Planctomycetes bacterium RBG_16_41_13
AACCCTAATACGTGTTAAGTTAAGCGATTCTTTGGGGTAGCATTGACCGAGAAACACACAGGCAGGTCGTATCTACGTTTATCCGTACCTGCTTGCAACCCACAATGGTATGAAACTTTTGGAGATGTGGCTGGCTACTGTCCCCCGCTGGCGGAGGATCAAGGGGGTGGACTGGCAGAAGCAGGAATTTTGGTAGGGACATAATCTGCATATCCATAAGTATTTTTAAACCGCAGCTTACTATGCAATGATTGGTGGCTCGACATCAGAGAAAAAGGGGGAAATTCGTATCCATAATAAAGGGTATTTGAAGCGATGGAAAAGTCCCTTCCACCCCCTGCACCCCCGCCAGCGGGGGACATGGCAGATGCAACACGCATAAGGATTTACCGGTGATTGTTGATTCCTTAACTTAACACGTATGCCCCAACCATCAGTGGGGGGGGAGCATTGTACTATCATTCATAATTCACCATTCACCATTATGCCCCAACCCTTAGTGGGAGGGGAGCATTGTACTAGCCCTTCCCAAACCACTTCTTTTTATGGGTGTATGCGGTAATTTTGTTGCGGCCTTTTTTCTTTGACTCGTATAGGGCCTTGTCCGCAAAGTCAATAAAATCACTTTGTTTAAATTCATCCTTAGCAGGACTCATTGTCGCCACACCAAAGCTTGCAGTTACCTTGTATTCGTTAATACCATCAATAAAGATATGCGAGGCAATTACCTCCCGTAATTTTTCGGTAATCTCTGCGGCCTCTTCCTCTGCCGTTTCGACCAAAACAAGAACGAATTCTTCGCCGCCGTATCGGGCAATAAGGTCGTAATCCCGGATGTTCTTTTTCACCAGTTTGCATAATTCTTTTAATATAAAATCGCCCGCCTGGTGTCCGTAGCTATCGTTAAATTTTTTAAAGCAGTCCACATCAAAGAGTGCCAGGCTCACCGATGTTTCCTTGCGCAGCGACCTGCGAATTTCCGTTTCAAGAAAGTTTTGAAAGTATCGATGGTTGTATACATCGGTCAATCCATCTATATTCGCAAGTTTTTCCAGACGTTTATTTTTTTCTTCCAGGTCTTTTGCCAGCTTCTGCAATTCCATCTTGGCGGCAATGAGTTCCTTGTTCATCTGTTCGTATGACAGATTGATGAGACTTAAAGCAATATTGGCTTCATGGAGAATTTCCTCGATTGGTTTTGGATTTTGTATCTGGAAATCGAAAAAACTGGCAACTTCCGCTATTTCCGTATGTATCTTCTTAAGTATCCTGTTAATAACCGTATTATCGAAGCCAAGCATTTTTCTGGACTTTTCGAGAAACTGCTGATGATAGTCCTGCGGATTATTGGAAAACAGTATATTGGGAATCATCCCTGATAAGGAAACTACATTTGTGGCAGTTCTGAGTTTGTTATTGCTCTCTTTGTAACTTTCCGGGTTGTGATGAAATTGTATCGGGATAAGCAATTCCGTCGGAAACCCCCAGTTTCGTGTAACTTCATACCCAATAAGCGCATGATCCGCACCGATAATTCGCCGTTCAATTTCTATGATATCTTTTTTGTAGTCGGTGAGC
>MHYI01000101.1:0-571 GCA_001828295.1 Planctomycetes bacterium RBG_16_41_13
ATCCAATCAGGTTCCGGCACACAATCGGAGTCGGTAAACAAAATAATTTCCCCCTTTGCCGCCATTGCTCCTTTGTTCCTTGCCGTCGCAGGCCCGCTATTTTCCTGCCGGAGATATGTTATGTCATAACCCTGTGCAATTTCTCCCGTCGCATCTTTTGAGCCGTCGTTGACCAAAATAATTTCGTATGACTCTGAAGGATAGTTTTGTTGTTTCAGGGCTTGCAAACATTGTCCGATGGTTTTTTCAGCATTATAGGCAGGTATGATGACTGACACAGTGAATAGCATACAATCTCTTCGTATCTGAGTGAGTGAAATGGAAAGTGACATTATCGTATTATAATTCCCGCATACCCTACTACCTGATCATAATCGCCAGTGACGTCTCCGCTTGTTGCGTAGCGTACGAGTCTTGCTTCTTTTGCGCCACGTTCTTTGGAGCAAGCCAGCATAATCACTGCGGGATATATCCCGCACATGGAAATGCGTAATTCGTTCACCTTGTTGTATAAGCCGTCTTCGTTAAGTGATAAAATTTCATTGATGGCTATGTTATCTTTCCTGTTTGC
>MHYI01000101.1:582-7429 GCA_001828295.1 Planctomycetes bacterium RBG_16_41_13
GCTCGTTATGCGTCATATCGGAAGACGCCACTACGAGCGCATCGGGGTGCAATTTCTGCAGCATCTGGGATATGCACTTCCCGATGGTTTTCAAGTCCTGAATCTTTCCGGAGGCGATGGTCATTACAACTATCTCTGTTTTCTGATTAAAATATTGAATAAAGGGTATTTGTACCTCTGCGGCATGTTCATACAAATGAGCCTCCTGGTCTCTCTCTATAAGGTGGCAACTATTAACCAATTCATCCACCGCTTCCTCATTTACTGCAATCCCTCCAAAAGGGGTTATCCAGGAACCTCCCGGCCAAATTGAATAGGGCTTGCCATACCCGGTATGATTTGGGGACAATATCACTACCAAATCCGGTATCGTAATGTGCGAATACAAACTTCCGGCAATACTACCGGAATACATATAGCCCGCATGAGGAGAAACTGCCCCCAGAGCAGATTGTTTTTCACAATCCTTGATGATAAAAGTATCGATCTCATGTTGTAACCGGCTTTTATCGCCGCTGTAAAAAGATCCCGCTACTGCTGGTTGACGTATCATTTTATTTCTCTATTAAATTTAGTTATTAATAAAAATAAGTTAGCGCTTATGGGACAATGGCGTGTGCTACTGTTTTTTCGTAACTATTCAGCGCAAACATTACCCGACTCCAGGCGGGTTCAGGTTTGCAACCTGAACCCATGAGTTTATGCGGATAATGGGGCCATGTACTGTAGTAAAATTCCAATACCCAAATCACAAAATCCCTGTTTGGAATTTGGAATTTATTTGTCATTTGTTCTGCCAATAGAAGCCTGGATTGAAAGTATAAAACGTTTGGTTCAGGTTACAAACCTGAACCCGCGCCGGAATACCGAATATTGAATATCGAACAAGGAATATAGAATGATGAAGTATTTTACTTTAATATTCGATATTCCTTGTTCTGCGGTTCGGTATTCTCCTTAAAAAACCGCCTAAGGCCTGAACCCGCGAATGTAGTTCCAGACCATTACGTTCCCAAACAGGAGTTTGGGAACGAGTTGTGATTCGGTAATTTAATAGATTACGCTGAATAGTTACGTTTTTTCCCCTGTTGGCTAAATAGTTGCCATAATTAGAGAAAATTCCTTGAAAACGATGATAACAGATGTTATCTTTTTTATATAAATACCATTTCGATTCATCTGTTCCACAATTCTTCTTAAACAACCCTTCCCAAATCAGATTTAGAGAATCTAAACAAATGGCGGTGTAGCTCAGATGGTTAGAGCAGCGGACTCATAAGCCGCAGGTCGGGGGTTCGACTCCCTCCGCCGCTACCATACTTCCGGTCTTATGCAATGGAAGAGAATCACGCGTCTAAAAACTGTTAAAAAGTTGTAACAACTCAACCGGCATTAAATAAGAGTCTTTAATCAGTACAAGCGCCCCCGCGAACTTCCACGAAATGAAAAACCACGTAACAATTTAGTTTTTTGAAAAAGCAGGGGCGAAGCATTTGCCCGTTTGGGTATGAACGCATTTATGACAATTTATAGCAAATGCTTCGCCCCTAAAGATTCAAAAAACCTCTAAATTCCAAATCTTTAGCCACATTTTTTATTAAGTCCTCCTCATCAAATGCAAAACAGGGATTGATTTCAATAAATCCCTTTACATTATCATTAGAATCCTTCGGAATGGCAACCCCCGCTTTTCGCAACCATTTGCCAAATAAATTTACCATGTCTTGTTGCGCCATTGCGGGAGAATCGTCTCCCTCTGCATTTTTTACCGGAGAAAACTCCTCCTTGCGGACAACTTCCATGAGTACACCCTTTTTCACATGCTTTAAAACGTCAAAGATAAATGTCTCAAATTTAATTGCGTTATTTTCTTTCGGAGTAATCAAATTGCCGTTCAAATCAATGAAAGGAACCTTTTTTGTTGCGATATGATACGGAAGGTAGGTTTCCATTTGAAACAGCTTTTCAAGAAAGGCGATGCTGAATATATGAATCGCAATATTTCCTGCATTATATTTTAAAGTGCCATCATTGTTTTTTGCATATTTATCCTCCTGGCTCAATTCTGAATACTCAACCACGTGCAAGTGTCCGTCAAGAGAAACAATCACCCCTACTTTTTCCTCAGGGCTGCGTTTTTTAACCACCTTCGATGACACCTCCGCGCCATCCTTCAGATGATAGCCAATAAATACCGGGTCTGCCATTTTTATAAGCACGTTATCCACCTGGTGATAAAAGATGTGCTTAATACCCCGTTCTTTCATATCATTTATAATATTTCTTTCCTGAAGGGCAAGAATTGTGCCTCCATGACCGTTCGGGCTCATTACAATATTTGACTTTGTATTCATCAAAATTTTTCCGTTCATATCTACTGCGGGAATCATTCGTTGGGTAAAGAAATATACTCGTTGTTGGTCAAGCCCGAAGAATTTGTTTGAACAGAAAAACTCCTTCGTATCGTTGTCATTTGTTTCGCTTGTCATAATATACCAGGGAAACATTGCGTTGTATTTCGTTTGAAGAGCGCATATTTTCTCGGCATGAAGTTGAAAAATGCTTTTCTTGTTGATTGGCGATATAGGGAGCATGCCCTTTGGCCCATCAATTCCCAGCCGTGTTCCCTGTCCCCCGGCAACGGTAAGGATGGCAATTTCTCCATTGCGCAAGGAATCTTCCCCCACCTGTTTCGCCTTTTCGGCAGCTTTTTTTTCAGTAATATTTTCCGGAATACCAATAATCGGTGGGGGTTGTAAATTTTTCCGAAACGTGTCAGAAGCTGAAATAAAGCTTTCGTGAAAAAGTTTTTGTAAAAGCGTAAAATCTATTAAAGATATCTGTTCCAAAAGATGCAGCTTTTCGGCAGGAGTTATCTCGCTCCACCAGCTAAAAATGTGGGCCTGCCCGGTTTGAAATGCCTTTTCTATAGGGTGTTTATAATCAGGATATGCTTTTTCAATACGGTCTTTGTTTACGGTATTCATAATTTAACAGTATAGTATTTTCTTTAATGGTTAACGTAAAGTTAGGTTGATGCGCATGGGGCAGTGCCCACCCTACCTGTTTAACCTGATTTACAAAGAATCTGGAATACACCCCCATTCAAACGTTGTGCAATATTTACGATGAATAGTTACCAATAAATTTTATTATACGATATTTTTTAAAATGTAAAATGTTTATTTTCCCCCGATATTTATTCGTAACCCCCCGCGGGAATATATCGTCCAATGTCCATAGGAGACCCCTTTGACCGGCTGCTTGGGATGCCTTATATTATTTTGACTTCAGAGTACCAAGTTGATACAGTATGCGGGTGTTTTGTTTGTTATCGTATCTATACGGGAGAATAGGTGGTGAAGTATTTTCTTTTATTCAAATATCGCATTCATCAAATCTTTTCCAAAAAGGGACGTCTGTTCATTTTCAGCGCCACCCCAAGCGTCTTTTTAATCGGTTTCCTTTTCTTGCTTCAACCGGTTTTACTCTATGCCCAACTTGCCAATAGCCCATGGCCGATGTTCATGCATGATGCTCAACATACGGGTCAGAGTACAGACACAAATAGCCCGATAAAAAATGTGCTGTTCTGGAAATATCAAACGGATGGCGAATTTACCGCTTCACCTGTATTAGGGGAAAATGGCGCCATTTATATTGGCAATATAGCGGGTGAATTTTTGTCCATTCAGCCTAATGGCGCAAAAAACTGGATCTATGAATGCGGAGACATCTACACCACTGCAATAGTGGATATGAATCGAACTATTTATTTTGGCTCTGATGATACCTATTTCTACGCGCTGGAAGAAGACGGCGCACTCAAATGGCGCTTTCAGGCAAATCAATCTATTAGCGCTTCCCCCGTAATTAACCCTCAAAGCGGTGTTTTATATTTCGGTGATGAAGGAAATTATTTATATGCCCTTGATACAGACGGGAATTTGTTACAACAAAGGAGGTTATCTGATGAAATATGGACTCCGCTGACAATTGATAATACGGGAAAAATTCTTTTTGCCGGGACATTGGACGGGTATTTTTATGCAATAAATACCGATACCTTTGCGACCCTCTGGGGTTTTAATACAAACGATTTTGTTACGGGGTCGCCTGTTATTGATGAGGAAAACAAACAGGTTATTTTCTCCTCTGAGGAAGGGATTCTATTTTGTATGGATAAATATAATGGTTCACTCATATGGTCGTATGTTGCCGACAAAACAACATTTGAGGAATCAGCTTTGGCAATAGACGCCATTTCTGGGGCAAATGCGATTTACGCATCTTCATCAGATGGAACACTTCATGCATTAGAGAGAATAACAGGCATTTTAAAATGGACATTTGAAACGGGGAACTTAATTACGGCGCCCGCAATTGACATAGACGGGACAATATATTTTGGCGCGGCAGACAAGAATATCTATGCAATTAATAGTAACGGAACACTAAAGTGGATATACAGAGCGGAAGCGGAACTCTTCGGGTCTCCCTGCCTCGGCGGCAACGGCATTCTGTATATTGGCGGCGCCGGAGGAAATATTTACGCCATTGGTGTTTCTGCAGATAGTCCTAAGGCTGATTTTACCGCAGAACCTACCACCGGCGGAGCGCCCCTTGACGTTAAATTTACCGATGCATCTACGGGAGAAATTTCTTCATGGTTGTGGGATTTTGGTGACGGGTCTACAGATACTACACAAAATCCGGTGCATACGTATGATGAAACAGGAAAATATACGGTAAGCCTTACGGTATCTGGTCAGGCTGGTTCAAACATGAAAACAGTTGATAATTTTATTTCTGTGGCGGATACGCTGACGGCAGACTTTGCAGGAATCCCGACGTCAGGAGAGTGGCCATTGATAGTGCAGTTTACTGATAAGTCCAACGGTGAAATAGCTTCCTGGTTATGGGATTTCGGAGATGGCAATACCGATAGCACGCAAAATCCCATTCATATTTATTCCGGAGCTGGTAATTACACAGTAAGTTTGACCGTATCTGACGCTGTTTCTTCCGTAACAAAAACCGTTGAAGATTATATTTCCGTTTATCAGAGGAATTCCTCCCTCGAAATCGATCTGTCTGCCACCGAAATAACGTTCGGTGAATCTCTGTCGGTTACCGGACAAATAACCCCACCCACCCAGCAGGCAGATGTCGTCATCACCTTTACAAAAAGTAGTGGAGAAACAGACACAAAAACGGTTACGTCCGGAAGCTCTGGTGTTTTTGATCTTTCCAATCACTATCCGTCATCGGGCGGAGACTGGAAAGTCACGGCAAGCTGGGAGGGAAACGATGATTACATGGCAGCGAAAAGCAGTGAAACACCGTTGACGGTGAACCAGGCGGCTGTCTCTCTCACGATAGAACCATCATCCTCAACTATCCGGATTGATCAAACGGTTGATATCTCCGGCGTCATTACGCTGACGCCCGACAATGTAACTACAAGAGAGGCGTTCATTCAGGAAAATCTTAAACTGATACGGATAAATCCTGAAGGCGCATATGAAGATGTATTTGAAACCCAGCCTTTTCTGTCGGATGACCAGCTTCTGTATAATTTTACCATGGTAAGCTTACCGGTAATTGGCACATGGGAACTATTGACGGGATTTGATAATACAGAAAGCTTCGTTGGATATCAAACCACAAGCATAGAAATAGAGGTTGAGGGGATTACAAAAGAGGTAGCGGGATATGCCATCATTGTCCAGGGAAAGGTAAAGGGGGGCGATGGAACTGATTCCCATAACCTCACAACGAATTATATATACAACAAACTTGTTGAACGTGGTCTCACGGATGAGGGAATACAGTATTTTAATTACGATACAAAACAAACAGGGGTAGATGAAAAACCCTCACGCAATGCGGTCACAAATGCAATAGAGTCCTGGGCAGGCGAAAAGATGAGTTCCCACCCTGCACCGTTATATCTGTTTTTGGTGGGGCACGGCAAGGAAGAAAAATTTCCCCTGTCTTCTGAAACCCTTACGGCATCCGATTTGTCAGATGCGCTTGATAGCCTGGAATCTTCGCTTAATGCTGAAGCGCTGGATGAACCAATTGTTGTGGTAATAGGCGCCAATCGTTCGGGTAGTTTTATTCAAAACCTGTCGAAGGCTGGGTCAAAACGTATTATTATCACAAGTTGTGATTCGGAAGAGATTGCGTATAAAGGGCCATTGGCGCCGGATGAAACGCTGCGGCACGGAGATCTTTTTGTCGTGGAGATTATGAATTTTCTTTCTAACGGAAAAACGATTAAAAGAAGTTATGAAAAAGCAGCGGAAAAAATAACCGAATATACTGAAAACAAAAATGGCAACGGAATGAATGGGGCAAGCGCCGGGAATGGACGTTACTTTGATGAATATGCCCAGCATCCATTGCTTGATGACAATGGAGATGGCGTAGGGACGTATGGCGTACTTTCCTCTAAAAATAATGCAGACGGGGCACTGTCGATGGACATTATTATGGGTATTGGAACAGTAACAGCGTCTATAGAATTTACCAATAGGATGGATACCGTTACTCTCGAACCGAAAGACAAGGGGCCTACATTAACAGCCGAGTTGAAAGACGTGTCTATCGCAGATACGGCCTGGGTAGAAATAGCGAAACCGGGGCATAAACTGAAAAACAAGGCAGGGGTAACAGAGCAGCAGATAATAGATATTCCAGGATTTAGTTACAATGAAGTCGATGAAGTTGAAAATGAATTCATCTGGAATGATTTCCGTAGTAAAAAGTGGGATAATTTCAAGGAACCCGGGGAATATGAGGTGTTTTATTTTGCGCGGGAAGTGGGGACGGGCGATATTTC
>MHYI01000101.1:7491-11363 GCA_001828295.1 Planctomycetes bacterium RBG_16_41_13
ATCCTGTTTTTCCAACAGGTGGAACAGATACCGCAGTGGCATTGACTTTTGACTGGGAAGACA
Organism: Planctomycetes bacterium RBG_16_41_13; assembly: GCA_001828295.1. The sequence goes on from MHYI01000101.1 coordinate 7,555, forward strand.
GTACCGACCCCGATAGCAATGAGCCGGTAACTTATACACTGACCATCTCAACGGATGAGGCATTTGATTCAATATATCATCAGCAAAAAGGTATAGAAGAAAGTTACGCTGTTGTTGATAAAAAGGCGAGTCTGAGAGATGCAACCACATATTATTGGAAGGTGCTTGCCGTAGATGTTGACGGCGGAACAACTCTTATGGGAGAAAGTGGTGCAAGCGCCTCTTCGCGTAAAATCGCACATACCGCGGAAACAGCATCGGTAAGCAGCTTTACCGCAAAATTATCGAATGGTTACCCTGGGTTTGTCAAAGGAATTGTTTTTGACGACGATACAAGTCTGGAACTTGGCGGTGCGATTGTCCAGGCAAAAGGCGTTGACGGTTCATATACTGCCACCGATAGCGGCGCTTATGTTATGGAATTGGACTCTGGTGAATATGCTGTTTCAGCACAGAAGTCAGGGTACATAAAAAACACAGAAACAGCAAAGGTAAGTGCGCTTTCCACAACGAACACGGATATAGGACTGGAGGTTGATCCAAAGTCTTCATCTATTAGCGGTACGGTAACAGATAAAGAAACCGGAGAACCTTTGGAGGGGGCAACAATAACAATAAAGAAAAAGTCTTTTAAAGAGGAAACAACCTCTGACAGTGAAGGCAAGTATTCTTTTACCGAGTTGGAGTCAGGCAAATATAAGATGATCGCAAAAAAAAGCGGCTATAAAAAATATACAAAGAATAAAATCAAACTGAAAACAATCCATGAGGTAAATAAAGACATCACACTGAAAAAAAAGAAGAAGAAAAAGTAGGGGCGAAGCATTATCAATGAGCTGCGTAAAGCAGGTTTCGAAATGCTCTTTATTCCAGAAGCAGGACTTGCCGGGTGTGATGATCTAAAGATTTTAGAGTATTCTGAAAGGTACGATTTGATATTACTTTCTGGCGATAAAGATTTTGGCAGACTCATCGAATTTGGCACATTATGGGGACGCGGGAAAGTAATGCTGCTCCGCTATCGTCTTATCAACATAGATCCAATTGTAAAAAATATTACTGCGGTTATTAACAACGAAAAAGAGCTATTTATCAAGGATAAAAGAGCAATAGCATTACCCTGCGATCGTTTCAATCGCCTGTACTTCTTCTTTCGTAAGTTCGTAGTCAAAAATCCTTAAATCTTCTTTCATATGCTGTTCGTCGGTAGTGCCGGTAAGCGGTATTATTCCCACATGTAACGCAAACCGGAAGAGTACCTGAGCAATCGTCATTCTCTTTTGTCTGGCAATCTTTTTAATCTTGCTATTTTGAAAGAGAAATGTATTTGCCGTTAAAAGAGAAAAACCCTGATAGAGGATATCATGAGTACTACAATATTCTCTTACTTTTCTATCCCAGCCTTGATTCGCGAAACATCGGTTTTGTACTACCATGGGTTTGATTGCCGCTTTTGCAACAAGTATTTCCAACTGCTCCCTGCTGATGTTGCTGATGCCAATCATCCTTGCCTTCCCTGACAGGTGAATATCCTCAATTGCCTGCCATACCTCCCAATCTGATTTTCCCACACCATAACTGGAATACAATCCATGCAGCAAATACGAATCCACATAATCCGTATGTAAATGTTCCATGGAATTTGCAAAGGATTGTTTTACCTGTGTTGCAAGGTCTGCCTTTTTATCGTAAGGGATTCTCTGATCGTGGCCGTCAACAGGAGTAAATTTGGTTTGAAGAAATAACGTTTCCCGCTTAATCCCTTCGTCAAAGATGGATTGTAATGCCTCTCCGACAAGGGCTTCCTGATAATGTCTCGGTTGGTTCGCGGTATCAATTGCATTGAAACCCTCTGATATTGCCTTTTTGACAAGGACAAAGGTTGCATCTTCCTTCCAGGCCGTTCCGTAAATGAATAAGGGTATTTTCATGACTGTTTTTATGTAACGGATGAAAAATGGATACGAATCCCTTTTAGTGTATTTATACCAATAGTACACTCATTTTTTGTTTTGTACACTTTAATTTTTAAACAATCTTCAATGATACTATGAATCTTTTGGCATCAAAGGGATAAAATAGTATTTCTTCATGAGCATACGGACTGAGAAGTAATTCTAAATCTTTTGCAGTATATGTTCTTACATGGTAGGGACTGGGCAACAGGTCTTCTTTGGGAACGGAGATAATTAATTTTCCACCTGGTTTGAGTATGCGAACGGCTTCTTTTACTACTACTTCCTCATCCTCAACATGTTCTAATACCTGCCCGAGATAGACGCTATCAAAACAACTGTTTTTAAAAGGCGTATTAAAGAGATTGCCGGTAATAAAATTGATCCGATCAAAATGTAGCCTTTTTTTCTCTGAATTAGCAAATGCGAGGGCGCTGACAGATGCGTCCAATCCAACGGCTGGAGACTTGGTATTGGCAGCATAAAGTCCGACACAACCGCCCAAACCACATCCCAAATCGCAGAAAAACCCTTCCGCAATCGAAACCACTCCCTGATGATATTTTTTTGCAAAGCCGCGTTTCAGAGCGAATCGGGGAAATACGCAGCTTAACCATTTGTATCGTTTGCGTCGAAACCAGCTTTTATTTCTCTGCTTTAGGTTATTCTTTAACTCTGACGACCAGAAGTCATTATAAATCTTAGTCACATCTTCCATAAATAATCATCCCGTATGTCTTACCGTTTATCTGCCGGAGTCGCCATCCAAGTGCGATAAACAAAATTAGGACAAAATGGACAAAATAGGGACAGCGACCATATCTGAAATGTTATCTACTTACTTTTCCTAATCTCCAAAATGGTCGCTGTCCCTATTTTGCCTGCTCTACTAATAGCTGATGAAATGTTTCGTTATTGTGTAATAATTCCGGCGAATAAATCCGCAATACTTTTTGAATGGCTTGCTCTTGTGCATCGTGTGGAATGCTTGGATTTAAAACCGAAACCGATTTACGTAAACGGTCAACTAAAACAATCTGCTCAAAATTTTCTCTTTCTGCTTGTTCTGCACCGGGAGCAATAGCCAAGCCGTGTATATATGTCCAACCCATAGATTGAAGCACTTCAATAGCAAAGGTTTCTATTTTATCTTCTGTAATTGGCTTCATTTTGTATAAAATTTATCATCAGTCCATTTTGCAGGATTATTTACAATGTAATTTGAAATCGTTTGATACGATTGTTCATCGCGGATGATGTGTTCGTAATAATTGCGTTGCCACAATTTTCCCATTATTTCATTTTTTGATTTAAAAATCGCCAAACAACCATTTGCCACCAATGATTTGTATGCACCCACAATGTCGAAAATCGTAGGGGCAGGGCTTGCCCCTGCCCTAATATCGGCAACCGCATCATTTTGGGCAATGTCATCATTTTGGGCAACCGCAAGGGCAACCGCAAGGGTTGCCCCTACGGCGTTTTTCAATACAATTATACCGTGTATATGATTTGGCATTATTTGAAACACATCCAAATCAAAATTTGTAAATCGTTTGGATAATTTTATCCATTCATCGTATGCAATTTGACCAAATTCGTTTAATATCATTTGGGCATCCGTATTTTGGGCATCCGCAAGGGATGCCCCTACGGCAATATCACCAAATCTACATTTTCTATCTTCGCAACATATTGTAATAAAATACGCCCCTGCCTGCGAATAATCATATCCTTTTAACCGGATAGACCTGCGATGATGGATTTTTGGATTGTATTGGTTCATATTTTTTATTCTTTTTGTAATGGTGGGGGACACTTCCCGTATTTCAAAAATTAATCTGGGAAGTGTCC
>MHYI01000102.1:0-297 GCA_001828295.1 Planctomycetes bacterium RBG_16_41_13
AGACAATTTCACCGGCCGTACCTTCCGGCACAATTGCACTGACTCCGGTTCCTGCAAGTATGGTAGCGGATGGGGTTACAACAAGTACCGTGACCAGCGGTGTGATTACTGATGTCTATGGTAATACGGTATCAAACGGTACTTTGATAACAGTTTCAACAGACAGGGGGACGATCACGACTGCCGATGCCGATGCCGGAACTCCCGGCATTCAGGTTACAACCGTCAGCGGGGTGATAAGTTTTGTTGTACGGTCAGGGACAGTATCAGGTACGGCAAATATCAGCGCTGCATCAG
>MHYI01000102.1:374-575 GCA_001828295.1 Planctomycetes bacterium RBG_16_41_13
ACCATCTCCTGCAAGTATAGTAGCGGATGGAATAACAACGAGTACAGTGACCAGTGGAGTTATTACTGATGCCTATGGCAATACTGTATCAAACGGTACCTTGATAACAGTTTCAACAGACAGAGGGACGATCACCACTGCCGATGCCGATGCCGGAACTCCCGGTATCCAGCTCGCAACCGTCAGCGGGGTGATAAGTTT
>MHYI01000102.1:725-1633 GCA_001828295.1 Planctomycetes bacterium RBG_16_41_13
GTTTTACATTAAGTACAGTAACAAGCGGTGTCATTGCAGATGCCTATGGAAATACAGTGCTTGATGGGACGCTTGTAACAGTAGCCACGGACACGGGGACTATAACAACTACGGATGTCAGCGGAGTATATGCAGGAATTCAGGTGGCTACTGTTAATGGAGTCATAAGTTTCGTTGTAAGATCTGTAACAGTTTCCGGAACTGCAGTTATTACAGCATTCTCGGTGGAGGGAAGCGCGAGCGGGAGCACGCAGATTGACTTTATCCCGGGTCCGCCTTACGGGACAATAGCCCTGACTCCTAACCCCGGCATTTTGCCTGCAGACGGGGTCTCTGTTAGCAGCGTTATAAGCGGGGTCATAAGGGATATTTACAATAATACAGTTTCCAACGGAACTCTGATCACAGTTTCTGCCAGTATGGGTACTATAACTTCTTCAGATGTTGATCCTGGTACAGCAGGTACTCAGGTATCCACAAGCAGTGGAATAATAACATTCACATTCCTCGCCGGAACCACTGAGGGAGCGGCATCTGTTACAGCCAACTCAGTTCAGGGCAGCGCTACCGGTCAGGCTACGATAACGCTGACGAACGTTCCTCCGGAACTTAACTATCCGACTGAAACAGGGTATGGGAGCGGGGATGCTGTTGAACCCAACAGTGGTCTCAGAAGCACTACATATACGTACAAGATTGTGTATCGTGATGTCAACAATAATGTGCCGGCATTTATCAGGATATGTTTAGATGCAACTCCATGTACGGCCATGAGTCTTGATACTGCCGCTGTAAATCCTGCACTAACAGATGGTGACTACAGCAACGGTGAGCAGTATGTGTATACGATCAATACCCTTACCTCAGGGGATCATGTGTACTACTTTGAGACGACTGATGGTCTGGCC
>MHYI01000102.1:1640-1929 GCA_001828295.1 Planctomycetes bacterium RBG_16_41_13
AGACACCTCCTTCAGGGAGTCTTAATGGACCACATGTAAATTATCCACCGGTGTTATCATACTCAACTGATGCAGGTTATGTGACTGATGGTGTTGATCCTGACTCCGGAAATACTACGGCTACATTTAATTTCAAGACGGTGTACACGGATTTGGATAACCAGGCACCCTCTTCCATAAGGATTTGTATAGATGCCGCATGTTATGCAATGGCTCTTGATGCAGGAGCATCGGCTACACTCATGGATGGAGATTATACAAACGGAGAACAGTATGTATACAGCTCTAT